>WRCH01000097.1 GCA_009784115.1 Chitinispirillia bacterium | reverse complement strand
CAGCTGTTAAAGAAAATATAACTGCCGTATCATAACTATATTACGTTTACAAATACAACTCGTACCTTATGATTAATCAAGGCATTAGATGGTTTTATATCGAATAAATGTGTAAAAGTCGGGCACCTCACGTCCGCAAAAATATTTTTGTGGATATGTACACTTGCTGCCAAAATTATTCCAAAATCTATGTCAGACCTGTTAAAATTACCGCTATCTTTAATGTAACACAAACATACAACCATAGCAAAGTATTATTTTTCTACTCGGCGCCTTATAAACCCTTTTGAGAATGAAAGCTGTTGCTGATGAAGCAAATTTTTATATCTGTTTTATTTGCTGTTCTGCTGAGTATGCCCTCCTCCGCTCAACAGAGAGCTAACCGCAGATCTGCTGCAGATCAAGGCAAACCGGTACAAACAACTGCTGAAACAAAGCCTGTGACAGCATGTCAATTGACAATTGCGAGGCTTAGATACGGCGGCGGCGGAGACTGGTATACGGGGCCGTCCATGCTTCCGAATTTAGTGACGGGTGCAAAGGAGCGCACGAAACTTCCTGTTTGCGACACGACCGCAGTTGTTGAGATATCCGATCAGCGGCTTTTTCATTTTCCCTTTTTGTGGATGACAGGACACGGCGAGGTGCGCTTTAGCGCGCAGGAGAGATTACGCCTGCGCAAGTTTTTAATTGGCGGCGGGTTTTTATGGGCGGATGACAATTACGGTATGGATCGATCATTCAGAAGAGAGATGGCGGCTCTCTTTCCTGAGAATCCGCTCACTGCGCTTCCTAATTTGCATCCGATTTTTAAAAGTGTTTATAATCTTCCGGGACTGCCGAAAATCCACGAGCATGACGGGCATCCGGCGCAGGCTTTTGGTATTTTTTTTGAGGGTAGAATGGTGGTGCTCTATACATTCAGCTCAGATATCGGAAACGCGCTCGAAGATGCGCATATACATAATGTAGGGGCGGAGCGCCGTGAGCTTGGGATGCAAATGGCAATTAACGTTTTAAACTGGTTTTTTAATCAATGAGCATAAAAGAGCCGCTTTTACAAATACGAAAATTTACATCCGCGTACAGAAGTAAATTGCTTGCTGATAGAGTTTTTGCGGGATGCGCGGTTTCTCTCTCTGTGTATTTGACAGTAAGCGCAATTCTTGGCATACTTTTTTCGATTTTTCCGTGGACCGCTTTGCCGGTCGTTTGGATTTTTGCCGCTGCGTTGTTGATACTTTCCTTTGTCATTATATCGACAGTATTGTTTATCAGCAGGCCAAATTTAATAAAGACGGCAAAACTTGTTGAAAGCAGATGCGATATAAAACATCCAACGCTGTCACTTAGTCTTGAGCTTTCACAAAGTGATAACGATGATACGGATAACGCTTCGAAATCACTCAAAAAACTCACCTTTGAGAGAGCTGCCGGTGAACTGAGCACCATCAGTAAAACACGCTTTCTCCCAGATCGCAAGCGAGTCTTCATCATCACCACGATCTTGCTGATTTTTAATGCTGCGCTGATTACCTTTTCGTCAAACAAACTTATCCATTACTGGAAACTTCCTTTTGTATTGATAGCAGGCGAAAAGGCGCTTGTTGAACCGGGCAGTATAACAGTCCCCATGAACGCATCTGTAAATTTACGCCTGACAGGCGCCGGCAGCAATTACCCCTCTGCGCGTCTTGAAACATGGCCTCTTAATTCACAGAACAGAAACAGGCATTTTTTAAAAGCGGATTCTGCGGGCGGATTTTCACTGTCACTTGAAAACATAAAAGAGTCTTTCGTATACCAGTTTTCTCTATCATCATCAATGCCGCCGGAAACAGTAACCGTCGTCCCCCCGCCCGCACTGCGGTCACTGCAAATAACTCTTACTCCGCCAAGGTACACAAAACTTCCTGTGCGCAAACTTCCTTTAGGTCAGGGAAATATTACAGCTTACGCGGGAACAACGGTCAGCGTAGCTCTTGAGTCAAATGATCTAAAAAAAGCAGGCGTGGTGATTGATAATGATACAGTTTTTCTTGATGTAAATAAAAAAAGCGCATCGGGTTCATTTACAGTCACAAAATCAGCCGGATATACTTTTACGCTGACAGATACCCTCGGTCAATCATCCGATACACTCCCGCATTTTATCATAAGCAGAGTTGAGGATGAACCGCCTATCGCGCGGATACTAAGGCCCGGCGCAAACAAAGTCCTCACCGTAGCCCAGGCCGAAACACTGTGGGTTGAGGGGATTGATGATTTTGGGATTTCCAGATTAGCTTTACAATACAGACGAAGCGGCGAGACGGAGCATGAGTCGTGGGATATTTCCGAAAAAGGTTCTCCTCCTGTCATAAGAAAACAGTTAGCATGGAGTATACGCGAGCTTTCGCTTTATCCGGGAGATACTCTTTACTACTGGCTATGGGCGCGTGACAATAAGCCGTTTGGAAGACCGCAGGTTGCGTACAGCGATACGTTTTGGTTCCGCGTCCCAAGTTTTGAAGAGATCCACAAAGAGATCGCTCAAAAGGAGCAGTATGCAAAGGAGAAAATCGGTGAGGTAAGAAACCGTCAAAATAAAATATCAAGCGACGTAGAAAAACTTGTAAGATCGGCAGTCGGATCAAAGGAGCTCTCGTGGGATCAGCAAAGGGTATTAAATGACGTCAAGGAGCAGATGAAAGCTCAGGCCGATTCGCTTCAAAAAGCGTTTGACGCGCTTAATGAGTCTATGGAACAGCTGAAAGAAGACGGCAAGATCGACGAAGAGCTTTTAGCCAAAATGGAGCAGATACAAAAGAGCGTTGAAGAGTTAATGAAAGAGTTTGGCAAAGAGCTTTTTGCGATGGATAAAAATCAAAAAATGACAATGAACGATATGAGGCAGGCCGCAAGTAAACTCCAGCAGATGCTTCCGCAGCTCAGTGAACAGCTTGATCAGACGCTTGCTTTTTTAGAGATGCTGCGGCAGGACAAACAGCTTGCTGATCTTGCTTTGCGCGCTGAGAACTTGGCCTCTGAGCAGTCTGATCTTGCGGGCTTGGAAGATGGCGCCATGAATGACAGAAGGCAGCAGGATCTTCTTGACCGGATAGATAATTTAAATAAAGACGTTGGTGATTTTTTCAAACAGCAGGACAGCGATACTCCCTCATCTTCTGAAGCGGTACAGGAACTTTCGCAGCAGATGAGAGAACAAAACAGCGGCAGCAGCAGTAATGATGGAAAAAACTGCAAGGCTAAGAAAAACGCGATGAGCAGAGAGCTTCTCTCTTTAAGCGAACAGCTTAAAAGCAACATGCGAATGAACATGATGGCTAAGATGGAGGAAGACCGCAGGCTCATTTTAAGCATGGCGCACGATGTGCTCTCTCTTGAAGAGTGGCAGAGTCTTATAAGAGCGAACGCTTCGGGGAGCGAAGATGACCGCGGCGTTGCGTTCTCCATGCAGGCGCTTGGAAACGCGCTTAGAGCAAGTTTTGCAAAAATAGACAGTTTGTCAATGGCAGGCCCGCAGCTTTTAGGTGAGATTACCCGTGTCTACAGAAACGCGCTCTCAAAAGTCGGCACCACTGTCTCCTCGCTTGCCAAAACAGACGGCACTGCGCAAATGGAGCAAAGTTTATTTGCTTTAAGAGAAACAGCGCATCTCCTATTGTCAATTCTTGACGACGGGGATGATGATGGGGATGAGTCCGGCGGCGGGGGCGGCTGTATGATGTCGGGTTTAAGACGCGCCTCGGGCAGACAGGCGGCTTTAAACTCCATGATGGGACAGATGCTTCAGCAGATGCTTGGCATGGGTCAGCAAAAACCGGGCGGCTCTCAGGAGGGCGCGAGTTGTCCGCTGGGAGGCAATAGAGAGGGCGGAAGTTCACCCGGCGGTGAAGGCGGAGAGGCGCAGGCAGAAGCGCGCAGGCAGGCTCAGGAGGCTCAAAAAGCTATCGCAGACGAGTTAAAACGGCTTGCCGAGAGTTACGGTAAAGACGCCGGCAAAACGATGGAAGAGCGTGTAAAAGAGCTTGAACAGGAGGCGCGCAGAATAGCGGCGCTCTTGGAAAATCCTCCCGATGATATTATTGACTTGCAGGATCGTTTTTTATCACGAATGCTTCAGGCTACGCTCTCTCTTAACAGAAAAGATGAGGGTAAGGAGGAGCGCAAAGGGAACCGCTCAGAGATTCTTTTCTCAGAGAGCAGCGCCGGCGCAAACGCAGGCGCCGCATCTTCAGCAGACAGCTTCCATCTATTGCGCAAACGCGCGTTTGAGGATAATTTCCCCGAAGAGTACCGATCCGCTATCAGAGACTATTTTAACTCACTTGGGGAGATGAAGTGGGGTGAGTGAATTCACGCGTACCGTACATCGGTATAGTTATTAATTGATGCCAAATATTATATTTATATTTCTGTATTGTGATACTGTGAATTTGTCAGGGAGAGGTGCCCGAGCGGTTGAAGGGGCACGCCTGGAAAGCGTGTGTACGGGTAACCGTACCCAGGGTTCAAATCCCTGCCTCTCCGTTATATTGGTACACGGCATAAATCTACACTGTGCCGCTAAGCAGCCTCACGGCCCTACGTGCAGTTGCGTGCGGCGCAGTGTAGATTTGTGCCGTTACTCAGTATGGTATAGTGATTACAGTTAAAAGGGGCCAGGCCCTGCGCAACTAAAGGCCGTGAACCCCGCCAGGCCCGGAAGGGAGCAACGGTAAGCGGAATCTGAGTGTGCCGCAGGTAAACTTGGCCCCCCTTTTTTAAATGAGGCAGTATGGGATATTTAGTATTTGCACGAAAATGGCGTCCTAAGAGTTTTGATGATGTGGTTGGTCAGGAGCACATTGTTTCTACTCTGTGCAGAGCTATTGAGAAAGACCGTGTCGCTCACGCCTATATATTTACAGGTACGCGGGGGGTGGGTAAAACTACTACCGCAAGAATTCTTGCGCGCGCTCTTAACTGTGAGAAAGGGCCGACCATAACGCCTTGCGGTGATTGTGAGGCTTGCAAAAATATTTTAAACGGATCAGGATTTGACGTACAAGAGATTGACGGAGCTTCAAATAACAGAGTAGAAGATATTAGAAAGTTACGGGAGGATGTCGGCTATACATCCATGAGCGGAAAGTACCGCATTTTTGTTATTGACGAAGTGCATATGCTTACGACTTCCGCTTTTAACGCGCTTCTTAAGACATTAGAAGAACCGCCTCCAAATGTTATCTTTATTTTCGCGACAACAGAACCGCATAAGATTCCTGCCACAATTCACTCGCGCTGTCAGCGCTATGATTTCAGGCGTGTGAGTGCGGAGCAGCTTGCGGCGCATTTGGCAAAAATTTGTGAAGCGGAAAATATATCTTATGATAAAAGCGCATTGATGCTTGTTGCCCGCAAGGCCGAAGGCAGTGTGCGCGATTCGCTGAGTCTTTTAGATCAAGTGTGTTCTTTTTGTAAAGAGACACTGTCTGAAAAAGAGGTGAGATCGGTGCTTGGACTTGTAGGTACCGATGTTTATCGTAAGTTAATGAAAGATATCAGAGAGAAGACAGCGGCGCCGGCTCTTGAGTCGGTTCAAAAAATATTGTTTGACGGATACGATCTGCATGAGTTTGTTATGGGCTTGCAGGAGCATATCAGAAATCTGCTTTTTGCCCGTATTCCCGGCGCGCTTGAAGCGCGGGGTATTGACTTGGAGGAGACAGAGGCTGCCGGCTTTATTGAAGAGGCTAAGGATTTTATTGAGTCAGATCTTTTGCGCATGGCAGAGATTGTGAAAAAATGCGAGTACGAACTTAAATGGAGCGCTTATCCAAGATTTTTAGTTGAATCAGTTATTTTAAAACTTCTGCATCTTGACAGTTCGGTAAATATCGAACAGTTGCTCAAATTTGCGGCAGAGGGCGCAGGCGCAAATGAATTACCGGGTGCGGCCGCGCTTGCGACTTCCTCAAATGAGGACGTAAAAAAAAAACTGATCTGATACCGCCTCAATCGCCATCTGTTACGATCAATGATTCTCCCATACAGAGTAACCATAAACCATATTCTATCGATGAAGACATTGAAAGAGAACCGATCATACAAGTACTTTTAGATAAATTTAACGGTGAATTATTATAACGGGAGTGTATGCAAATGAAAAACATGAGCAAGCTGTTGAAGCAGGCGCAGAAAATGCAGTCTCAGGTTGTAAAAGCGCAGGAAGAACTGCAGAGAAAAGAGTTTGAAGGGGTTGCCGGCGGCGGTATGGTTAAAGTTGTCGTTAACGGCAAAAACGAACTTTCATCTATCAAGATTAATCGTGAAGTGGTTGACCCTGAGGATGTTGAGATGCTTGAAGACTTAATCGTTGCCGCTCATCAGGCCGCGATGGAAAAGGTCAAGGAAGCGTCTGATTCTGTGTTTGGGTCTATACAGGGCGGGCTTAGCGGTTTTCCCGGGATGTAAAGGCTGATAAAAAATGTTGGATAGTCTCGAAGAGCTTGTAGGTGCGCTGAGTAAACTTCCTACTATAGGACGTAAGAGCGCGTGGAGGCTTGCGCTGTATTTAATGGAAAGACCTGAGTCGGAAGTAAAGCACTTTGCGGATACGGTTTTTTCTGTTAGACAAAAGATAAGGCGCTGTGATGTTTGCTTTAACTATAGCGAAAATGAGATGTGCACAGTATGCGCTTCGCAGGCGCGCGACAGATCTGTGATTTGTGTCGTCGAAAAACCAACAGATGTGTTTACTATAGAGAAAGCTGGACGCTACAGAGGATTATACCATGTGCTGGGCGGATTATTGTCACCGCTTAACGGGATAACGGCTGAAAAACTTTTTATTGCTCAGCTTGTAGAGCGTCTTCATACAAATGAAATTAAAGAGGTAATTATAGGTCTTGGCGGCAGCAGCGATGCTGAGACCACAGGACTTTATTTAGCAAAGATTCTTGGCGGCAAAAAGATAAAACTCACAAGATTCGCGCGCGGTCTTCCCGCGGGGCTTGAGCTTGAGTATGTCGATCAGCTTACGCTTACTCAGGCTCTTAATGAGCGTATTGATATTTTAAGTTAGACGGGGACAAGTCCCCGTCTTTACCAAAGCAATAAATCAACGGGCAGAAAAATTGGGGGAAGTCTCCCCCTTTCGCTACAACCAAAAAAATCTAAACAAAAAGACGTTAGGCTTGAGGTTTACTATTTATCATCAACCACTTCAAAATCAGCATCCACGGCCCCGTCACCCTTATCCTTTTTGTCATTACTCTGACTCGGACCGGCAGATGGTCCCTCCTGAGCAGCATGAGCGCCGCCGCCCATTCCGCCCATGTTTTTCATCATGTCCTCCATCGGATTTGGGCCCGCTCCCGCGGCGCCGGACTGCTTGTACATCGCTTCCGCCATTGTGTGGCTTGCTTTTGTTAAGGCTTCTATACTTGCTTTCATAGCATCGGTGTCGGAACCGTTTGCTTTTTCTTTGAGATCGTTGAGCGCTGTTTGCAGGCTTGCCTTATCATCATCAGAAATTTTATCCTTAAGCTCTTCTAACATTTTTTCTGTTTGGTAGACAAGCTGATCAGCCTGATTCTTAACGTCGATCTTCTCTTTTTCTTCTTTGTCTTTTTGAGCGTTGGCTTCCGCATCCTTAACCATGCGTTCGATCTCAACTTCTGAGAGGCCGCTTGACGATTCGATTCTTATCTGCTGATGCTTGCCGGTGCCAAGATCTTTCGCGCTTACGTTTAAGATACCGTTTGCGTCTATGTCAAACGCTACCTCAATCTGCGGAATACCGCGCGGCGCGGGCGGAATACCAAGGAGATCGAATTTGCCAAGAAGCCTGTTATGAGCGGCCATCTCGCGCTCGCCCTGATATACCATAATTGTCACAGCGTTCTGATTATCAGCCGCTGTTGAGAACACTTGGCTCTTTTTTGTAGGGATAGTGGTGTTACGCTCGATGAGTTTTGTCATCACACCGCCCAAAGTTTCTATGCCAAGCGACAATGGTATAACGTCAAGCAGCAATACGTCTTTCACGCTCTGATCACCACCCAAGATAGCGCCTTGGATAGCGGCGCCGACAGCTACAACTTCATCAGGGTTAACGCCCTTGTGAGGAGTTTTGCCGAAGATTTGTTCTACTTTTTGCTGAACAGCGGGGATACGTGTTGATCCTCCTACAAGTATCACTTCGTCAATGTCAGATGGAGAAAGTTTCGCGTCTGCGAGAGCTTTTTTGCAAGGCTCAACCGTTCTCTCAACAAGGTCATTCACAAGCTGTTCGAACTTTGAACGTGTGAGCGATAAATCAAGATGGCGGGGGCCGCTTGCGTCAGCTGTTATAAACGGCAAGTTGATGCTTGTCTGCATCGCGGATGAGAGCTCAACTTTCGCTTTCTCCGCGGCTTCTCTTAATCTCTGCAATGCCATTTTGTCATTACGCAGATCAATACCGTTAGACGCCTTGAACTCGTCTGCGATATAGTTGATCAATACACTGTCAAAATCATCACCGCCAAGATGAGTGTCGCCGTTTGTTGATTTTACTTCAAAGACACCTTCGCCTATTTCGAGGATGGAGATATCAAAAGTTCCGCCGCCAAGGTCAAACACGGCGATCTTCTCATTAGATTTCTTCTCAAGACCATAAGCAAGGGACGCCGCGGTTGGTTCGTTGATGATACGTTTTACGTCAAGCCCCGCAATACGGCCCGCGTCTTTTGTAGCCTGACGCTGAGCATCGTTAAAATAAGCGGGGACTGTGATAACCGCTTCTGTAACAGTTTCGCCGAGATAATCCTCAGCAGCCTTTTTGAGATATTGCAAAGTCATCGCGCTGATTTCAGGCGGTGAGTAGTCGTGATTGTCAACTTTCACCTTCACCGGATCCGAAGCGGCTCCCACAACATGATATGGTACGCGCTTCTCTTCAGATTGCACCTCATCATGGCGGCGGCCCATAAATCGTTTTATTGAATAAACGGTGTTCTCAGGATTTGTAACAGCCTGACGTTTTGCGATAGCGCCCACAAGTTTTTCACCTGTTTTTGTAAACGCCACGATGGAAGGACTCGTGCGGCCGCCCTCAGAATTGGGGATAACCACAGGCTTTCCTGCCTCCATCACAGACACACATGAATTAGTCGTACCAAGGTCAATACCAATGATCTTACCCATCTCCTACCTCCCTTTCGCATTTTGTAATCGTAATTACCGCGTTATTAATTTTATTTAATGTTGATTAATTTTCGTGATCGACAGGTATACAATCAAACTCTGTGCCATGATGGAGACTGGCGTTTTTGGGGCATTAGAGGCAGTTTGCGGGGCGGCTATATCGCATATTGAATCGGGTGTTTCAGATTGAAACAGCTCTCGTTCGCTTGCTGAAAGGCATTCGTAATAATTTTTTTAACCATTCATCCGGCACACATTGTATTTTAAACGATTAACAACTTTCATGGCTGATATTCCCAAATTAAGGTAACTATAAAATGAGCGCATTAATAACGCCGGCAGGATATAAATCCACTTTGTCAATTTACGAAACGCAAATTGCTATCGGCAGTTTAAAGAGAGCGTTTGAAGACAGCCTCTCGGCTGCACTGAACTTGAAGAGAGTGTCCGCACCGCTTTTTCTTGAACCTCAAACCGGTTTGAATGATGATCTTGACGGAATTCAACGTCCTGTCGAATTTGACATAAAAGAGATTGGAAAGCGCGCCCACATCTCTCATTCGCTTGCTAAATGGAAGCGTGTTGCGTTAAAGAATTATCGGTTCCCCGCAGGCGAGGGGCTCTATACCGATATGAACGCCATACGCCGTGATGATGAAATTGACAATCTGCATTCGGTTTATGTTGATCAGTGGGATTGGGAGAAAGTGATCTCCGCATCTGACCGCGCTTTAGATTATCTGAAAAGCACCGTTGTTAAAATTGTCAATGCGATTTGTGATACTCAGGATACAATGGTGATGCTGTTTCCAAAACTCATTCACTCCGTTTCAAGAGATGT
>WRCH01000096.1 GCA_009784115.1 Chitinispirillia bacterium | reverse complement strand
GGGGTTGCGTGCGCGTAACCGTACCAGCGCCTCCTGCATCCTCCGCTCCCCAGGGGCTAAAGCCCCTGGTTACATCCTTGCACCCCTAAAGGGGTGCGGATTTCCTTAAGTTGACTGCATTGGTCAAAAGGGAGCGAAGCGACCGCCCATATATAGATTTTGATTTTGACGTTGCAATTACAATTGAAATGTCCCAACAAAAATCACTTCCGTTTCAAGAAGCACCCCTGTCTTATCAAAAACCGTTTTCTGAACATGCCGTATAACACCCCTAACATCCTCAGCTTTCGCATTACCGGTGTTGATTATGAAATTAGCGTGTTTTGTAGATACTGCCGCGCCGCCTAATGTAAATCCTTTGAGTCCGCAAGATTCAATAAGTGTTCCCGCGTAATTACCGGGCGGACGCTTAAAAACGCTTCCGCAGCTTGGAAAATCAAGCGGCTGTTTCTGCTCTCTTTTTTCTAAAATTTGCTGACGGATGAGAGCCGCGTCCGGCGACATCTTAAAATCAAATACAGCGCTAAGCACAAGATCACCGCTATCCTTAACGGCGCTCCTCCTGTAACCAAACGCAAGCTCTTGGGCAGGTATTTCCTCTATAAGCTGCGTTGACATTTTGAAGACACGCACACTGCGAAGCGTATGCGAAACTTCGGTATTAAAAGCGCCGGCGTTCATCACAACAGCGCCGCCGATAGTCCCCGGGATCCCCGAAAGCTCCTCCATCCCGCCGTATCCCTTATCCGCAGACAAAGCCGCTAACTCATCGAGTCCAAATCCGCTCTGTACAACCGCTGTGAGGCCAGCCCACTCAATATTAGTAAACTTTACGGATAAATTTATGACAAGTGCGTGAAGCCCCTCATCGCTTATCACCAAATTCGACCCCCTGCCGAGGATAAACACCGGCAAATCTTTTGTCTTTGCGAATTTGTAAAGTCCGATGATCTCATCTTCAGACTGAGGCTCGCAGTAATACCGCGCCGCGCCGCCTATTTTATAGGAGGTTTTATCATTGAGCGGAATGTTTTCGAGAATGTTGGAAATCATAAACAAAATATTCTACAGTAATAATTTCTTAGTTTTTTCTAACGATACAAAACAGATACCCAAGATGTCTGAGACAGTCTAACTTATAGAATTGATTTATCTCTTTGTGAAGCGCTTTTTTTACAGTTTGATCACCGTAATACCCATTCATATCGGTGAGCCTTCTTGCCATGTGAGCGTAGTAGTTATCCCAGCCGCTTGCGGGCACAAGTCCGATATACTGCAGATCAAGACCCGCTTCTTTTATAAGATCTCTGTAAAACTCTTCGTTTAAAATCTCTTCGTCTTTTTTACCAAATATCTTTTGAATTGTTGATGGAATTTGTAAAGAGGTATAGATTTTATCCGAAAAAGCCGCCCACCCTCTAAGCGCAAGTCTCTTGGAAAGATTTTCAAAGAAAAGCGTACGCGAGACAGAAGTTAAGTAGCCGCCTTCCGCGATGATCAAATCAAACGGCTCATCACTCTTACTGATTTTTTCGAAAGAGTAACTATCAGCGACAGTAACTAAATGACTAACACCCTCTTTTTCGCAATATTTAACTGCCTCCCGCGCAAGCCCGTCACGACTATCAACAGCAAGCGCTTTACTGCGAAACTCTTTTGCGAGAACCACCGCTCCCGCCCCGCTTCCGCATCCCAAAACAAGAGCGGTGCTTGACGGATTCACAGCCGCAAAACGGGCTGCGGCAACGGTGCACTCCCTGCCGGCCGGTGAGGTAAAATTATATAGCGCATCCGTTACCATATCTCTTATTTACGGCGCGAACGTTAATCTGCGGTCCGCTACCGCTACCGTTTTACCCTTCGCGTTTAACGCTCTTACCCGTACAATATAAAGACCCGCGGCCGTACCGCCGCGCCCGCTGCTGCGGCTGTTCCACTCCATTGTATTCCATGAGGCGCTTTGCGCTTTTTGAGTGTTCTTCCATACCACGGTGCCTTTTAAATTGTAGGCCGTTACCTCTACGCGGTCTACGCCGGCAAAAGGTACATAGTATCTTATACGCGCGCTTCTCGCCGCCTGATTAACGGCTACGCTGCCCATCATAAACTTCATGTTTTGACCCACGCCGGTTTTGGCGAGGTAGTCTTTAGTACCTACTACCATATAGACGTCTTCATGGGAAGAAGCGTTAACGCTTATATTGTACTCAGATTTGCCCTCTATGAGTTCACCGGTAGACGCGTTAACAAACATAACCTGCATACCGCCCGGCGCGAACATGCTTGCCTTTGCGTTAAAGGAGAATGTCACTCTTTGATTTTGGCCGTTTGTAAATCTCAGCTTAAAAGTACGGCCGCCGTTAGCAAAATCAGGAGAGAAAAAGTGGCCTGTTTCATTACCCCTGTCATCAATAAGCACAACAGACTCACTGCTGAAAGTGGGCGGTACGCTGTATTTGCGCGCGGCAAGGTTGTAGCCCGCCATAAGCTCGCCTGTATGAGCGGAGCCTACGCGTGAGTTTACAGTAAAAAACCACGCATCCGAGCCGCCGGTTCTCTTCATGGAAGCAATTTTAGCCAAAGGCGCTCCGCCGGGCCTGTGCTTTGACATTGCCGCCAATACAGGCGGAACTTTAAGAGTAACTCTGCGGCCTGAATTAAAGACGGTAAAAGGGTCGCTTCTGCCGCCGCTTAACACCAATGTGTCGTACCGGGGGTTATAGCGTTCGTTGCCGATAGGGCTGTTTGTAATACCGCCAAGGAAGACCATCTGCGGCCTGTAAAGATCACTGCCCCGCTCTTGCTCCCATTTGTAAATTTCAAGATTAGATATTGAATCTTGGAAGTCAGCGCCGTAAGTAGCCTCAAAAATATCTCCCAAGGTGACGTCAAAGCGGAAAGGCAGCATGAAATCAATCCACTGCGCCGAGTCTAAAGAGACTTCGTAAGGTTCAATAAGGCAGTGGCTCACTGCGCCTGTTTCAAACTCCATATCATTAACACCGGCAGTCTTTATCCAAAAAAGACGTCCCGTTTCCAAGTTGAAAACAGTATCGTTGTCTGAGTACTCAACCCATCTGTTTCTATTATAACGGTAGATGCGGAACCGGGCTTTATCATAGTCATCTGACTCCTCACCCTTAAACAGCGGCCCTAAAACGTCTCTGAATGTGCGTTTGTCAAGCTGCGCCTGCGCGGCAAGCGGAACCCAGCCGCCGGGGCCTGATTGCATCTGGTTGAAATACGTCTTATACTTTACAGGGCGGGATATATTTATAGTATCAATATGGCGGCCGTCATTAACAACCAAAAACGCCCTCACGCCGAGACTGTTGCCGATTCTGGTATAAGCCTGTCTCTCCATTAAATCATACAGCTCTTCCATTCTCGCCCGCGGAATGGTTACTCCGCGCCGCCCGTCCTGTGCCGCTATCGGTGCGGAAGGAGTTATTGAAACCGCATCTGCCGGGAGAAGATTATTTGCCGCGGAGTAGTGCATTGTTACACGGTAATTACCCACGTTAGCTTTTTCAACAGAAAACACCTCGCTGTACCAAGACGGATTATCAATATCAAGCGGCTCGTCAAATTTTACAAAGTTTTCCCGATGCGCGCCGTTAAAAAACAGCTTCGGTCTTTGCGTGTCTATCATGAGGCGGTAGGTAAAACCATCCGCGTTATCTATAGAGTCAACGATACCTGTCACCCATCCCGGCTGCGGGTCATTGAGCCTGTAGTTAAACTCCACCTCCCAGCAGCCCCGGTTGGAATTACACCCCGAATTCCATTTGTAGAGTCTTACATAACTCATAGAATCCGCGGGAAGTGCTCTTTCCGTCTTTATGCTAAAAGAGACCGGCTGCTGTTTCTGCATAGTAGTGGCGCTGCCCGCAGAAAAATTATAACCGGCGCTCACAAAAACAAAATTAGGAACGCTCCCGCCAAATTCATCTCCATCTCGCCTGCGGATAACCGCGTCGAATGTGGTGGTATCTAACCTGCCGACGTCACTCCACTCGTACGCCTGAACACGGAAACGAGCGTTGTTAGCGAAACCCAAATCAAGCGCGCCGCCGCCCACCACAGCAGTCTGTACCACAAATCCTTTAACATCATATGTACCGCGAACCGGAGCAGACCACGAAACAACATCATCAACTTCCTCATGCGTGTAAAGAAAGACATGCCATGTCGTGTCAAAAAGCATATTAGCGGAAGAGATCGTTGTGTCAAAGGTTCCAAAAGCACCTCCAAACACAGCTTCAATAGGAAACGGCCCAATTCTAAACGTCTCGTTTTCATTAACCGAAACACGGAAAGCGAACTTTAAATTATCAGTAGGAAGAACTGGTTCTGTAAGGGAATAGGTAACGGTAAAACGCAGTTCTTCGTAATTAAACTCAATATTTTCGATTTCCAAAACATTTCTGGCGGCTGTGATTTCAACAGTAGAAGTATCACGAATCACAGCGGTAGAAATGAGGTTCCACGCACCGCCCGCACTCGCCACCGAGTCCATAACCGCGCCGGCAAACCAGTAGTTGGTCAGCTCGCTCAAAGATGTTTCACCAATGCCGGTTATGGCAATAGTAGTATCGTTTACTTTTCTCACGTTAGACGGATCGCCTAAAATGGACGCGTCGCGAGCGCTAAGCATTATCTCGTAACCGTCTCTATCTAACCCCGCGGATGTGAACTCCGTCGCGGAACGTCTAATTAGAATATACGCAGATTCGCCGTTCGGCCTCAAACTGCCGTCTGCCAAATTACCGTTTGGCGCGGGCAAATTAATCGAATTCCATCTCAAGTGTATAGTGTTGTGGCTAACCGGGATGGCGATGAAATTTTGCAGCGCAGCCGGACGGGGGCGGCCTACCTCAAAAGAACTGGTTACGGCACGGCTGGGAGCTATGCTTGGGTTTTCACCATGCACCACAATAGACCAGTAAACAAGCTGCCGCTCTTGAGGAAACGCGTCGCTTACCAAATCAAAAGCTGTAAGAATATCTGATGCCAGTATAGTTCGTTCCGGAACGATAAGAGGTACCATGTTTGGATTAAATGAAAACCGAACGCGAACCTCTGTTGCTTCTTCGTGAAGAGGTTCACTCGCAGTTATCGTAATAGCTACCGTATCACCGCGTGTATTTCCATGAACACCAGTTAGTGTTAAAGGATTATTGAGCTGATCACCTTTCACAACAAGAACCGAACAGTTGTGCGCGGTATAAGCCAAGGGCGCTGCTGCGACAGAATCAAATGCCGCAGCATTCTCAAAAGCAATCCTCCTCCACCGCGGAGCAACAGCAAAATAAAAGGTTTCGATAGAATTAGCAGAGGGATTCATCATAATTTCTGTAACATCTATAGTATGCCTGAAAATCCCATAAGCATCGGCAGCATCTTTCATTGCCGCGAGACTAAATTTATAATCGGCACTGCTCAAAGGCCTCGGCGGGTTAAAACCCGCAGTGCCGCCGCTCCTCCAAACCCCTATGCTGTCAACAAAAGGTTTATGCGGTGCGGATGAATCGGGAAGGGCATTTGCACCCGCAAACCCTGAAATAGCTATCTCTATTTTAAAGTCATTTGCATCCGGATCACTTATATCAGTTGCTTGGATTATTAATTCGTTAGGAGCCACCACATGTGACGGTGTACGCATAAACACAGATTCACCGCTTGTCACAAATGTACCTTGAATCTGCCCGATCGCCCCCGCTGCGGATCCCTGAGTAATCCAATACTCTTTTACATGAAAAAAGTAAAACGGAGCATTATCCGGACCGTAAACTCCGGCGGCTGGTGAAACGGGCGCAGGCACAGAAACTTTAATCGTGCAAGCGTTGGTACCGGCGGCTAAAGTTACTAATGAATCAAAAGGTACTTTGCGGATAAGCACGGCTCCGGATGTGGTTCCGGGTGCAATTCCTGTTGAATCTATGTAACTTATAGGACCGTTGGGACGGTACCATACTCCTATAGAATCTATAAATGGGCGGTTCGCAGAATTGTTGAAAGCCGACGCGGCTGTAATGCCGGATATAATCAATTCAACGTCCAAATCACCGCCGTCAGCTTGTGTTGTGCTGCGAAGTTCGGCCCTTGTAACAGAGATAATATTTCCTGTGTTGGTATTGGGACCATCGCTAAGTACCAATAGAACTTTTTTGGCGGCTTCGTCGGCTTCGTCAACTTCAATGTGAAAGTAAGTGTCGTTGATAGGATTCTGCCCTAATATAGCGCCGTTTGCGTCGTAACGGGCCACTGTATCGCCATTTACAATAACGGTATGAAACCGGTCCGGCGTTATAGTTCCGAAATAAGCTATATCGAACGGAGCTTCACTCGGTGCTATAAAAATGGGATCTATACCTACATCAAGCGTTCCGCCAAGAGTTAGCGCTCCAACAACATTTATATGCCCCCCCATACGGTATCTCATAGTCGAAGCGGAAATCATTGTAAGCCGTGAAATTGAGCCGCCATCGCCGGTGATAATAGTTCCGCCGGCACTAACCTCCACGTTACCGCCAACTACATTAAAACTTCCGCTATCGGAACCAATCGTTCCGCCTACACTTATAGTGCCGCCGGCAGGAAGCGTTACTCTTGGACTTCCGCCAAGCGTCGCACCGGCGGCTACTATAACACTGTTGGCCGTAAGCCGATTAGTCCCGGTATAAGGCATAATATTCACAGCTCCTTGCTCTACAGTCAAACTGCCGACGTTATTCGATCCGGTGAGAGTAAGGGAACCTTGCAAGGTCTTGTTTATCCGTCCTGTACCGGTTATGGCGCCGCTGTATACCATAGGCACGTCGTTGCTGAACTCCAAAACAGCATTGTTGGTAATGGCGCTACTGGATGGCGCCGTAGTAGTATAGCGTAATGTTCCTCCTACAATAGTGGTCGGACCGTTGTAGGTGGCGTTTGTAAGAGTAAGTACGCCGGTTCCTAACTTTGTGAGACTGCCTGTACCTGATATAACGGCAACATGATCTATTGTACCGGAACGATTGAATATGATGTTACCGTTTGTTAAAACAACAGGGCTAAGAATCGATCCGGTTTCTCCGCCGGCTCCGATTTGCAAATTACCACCGCTTGAAGCAGCTATGCCTACAGTAATTACACCGGTATAAGTGTTTGCGCCGGTAAGAATCAGATTTCCAGTTCCTGTTTTTTGGATTGGAGCCGAACCGCTTATAATCCCGCCTATTGTCAAATCAGAATTAACTGTAATCCGTTCAACACCGGTTCTAGTGCCAAGCGCAACCGAACCGCCCCAAGTGTTGCTTTCTCCGCTGCTTATAAGCCTTGTAAGCGGCAGTGCGGTGGCACCACTGATGTTCAAAGACTTGGTACTGGGAATCGTCACTCCGCCGCTAAGAGTCAAAGACGTACCCGACGCATCGGACACGGTTACTGTACTAGCCGAAGTATCCAACCCAAAGGCGTTGTTATGCGAAGCAATGAGAGTCGTCCCCGAATTTATCGTAGTTGGGCCCGTATAGGTATTGTCTCCGGAAAGTGTGAGAATACTCCCACCTGTGCCGGCAGTCCTGTTGGTAAATGCTAATCCGCTACTACCGCCCAAAGTTGCACTTATTTCGGCGCTCCTGCCCGGCGTCATAAATATTTGGCCATTACGCATGATCAATGTATTAGAACCAGTAGCAGGCGAACTGATTGCGAATCCATTGTATTGAAACTCTATAGTGTCAACCGTAACCGCAGAGTTAACTATGATATTAACGCCGGGAGTAGAACCTGCGAAGACAACGTTGCGGCTGTTAGCAGTTCCCACCGGCGTGGGCCAAGCAATTGGAGCTGTGAGAGAACTTGTCGTTGACCAAGTGAGACCGCCTGTCCAATTTTGATTACCGACACCGGGGGTTAAAACGTTGCCAGTGGCCGTATTCCAAGCATACCAATTATTGGCAATTTGATAGACAGGAGGAATAAAAGTGGCAGTAACTGTTTTATTTGCAGTTATGTTATCAATATGGCACGTAAGGCCATTGGCACTAACGCGATCACAGCCTGTTGCCTCAACATTCCATAAAACCGAATTGCCGGCTGAGGGAGTCGCAACAATAGATACATTTGCACCCTCATTGTGGGTATAAGTTCCTGGAATTGGACTAGTGGTACCAGAAACGGTACCTGCGTAGGGGGTTATTGTAACGGTATGGCTACGCGGTACGAAAGTGGCGTTAACAGTTCGGTTTATATCCATAGTCACATTACATGTGAGACCATCAGTGCTGACATCCGGGCAATTTGTCCAAACAACAGTCATACCCGCACCGGGAGTGGCCACAATACTTGTGTCACTATCGCGAGGGATGTCATAAAAACCAGCAATAGGGCTGGTAGTACCAGTACCGGTATTGGTTATTGTGAGACGGCGAACAGTGGGATCGACAAGGGTAGACTCCCAAGAGGAGGAGAGGAACCTAGCGTTGCCTGGGTTATGTTGATCAATCTTAATATACCCGACTCCGCCGCCGGTAATAGGCTCGGGATCTACAAAACTGCCTCTAAGAACATCATTGCAATACACAGAGATCGTATTGGCTCTCAATTCTACTCTTATGACAAGTTCGTTACCCGGCAAGGTATGGGCGCCCGTACTAATTACTGCTACAGCCATTGAATCACGATCGGTGATATAATTTGTTCGATTTTTAAAAAGACGAATCGTGCCATAGCCACTAGTACCAGTGCCGGCAATCCATGGCACATCGACATGTAAAGCATAGAAGCTCGACGGACTGCTGTACCTAAACACTATACCACTTAGACGTTGGGCCCAGTCGTTGTTGGCGCCTTGCAACCTGACGGTAAAATCACCATCGCCGGTATTTTGGGAACTGTGAATAAGAAAGCCTGAGCCGCCTGTGGAACGCAAAGAACCATCTTGAATAGCCCACGTCGATGTCCCTGCTATATTATGTGGTGTCCAATTACTGAGGTTAGCTCCTGCCGCCGCATGATTCTCAACAAAATTCTGCGCCTCCACCCGCATCCACCCCCCCAAAGCCATCACCCCAAAAACCACCGCCGCCATCCACCCAAACCTAACTCGCGCAGCATTTTTTCTCATTGTCAACCTTGCCCTTCACTTTTATAATTCAAGTTAAAAAATTTTCACTTTTTAGTTATTAGTTCACACCGGTATTTTTTTTCCACCCGTTTATCAACGCTGCCAATGTTACACAAACAGTATCTATATCTGTTGTCTCATTCCAGCGCAACGGAACTTCATGATGATAGTGATATTCCTCACCATTTTTATTTTGTTCGAACCGTGTTATAGTCAAATAATCGCACGATTGCGCTCCAAAGTGAGCATAATTGATTTCGATGCGTTCATTTTCTTTAGAGCTAAAACCGAAAACACCTTCCTGAACCTCTTGACTGTTTGTAACAAAACAATTATCTATAACATTTTTTAAATGTTTATTTATGATACTTTTAGCACAGCTGTCATATATGAGAGCCATGAAACCTACCTTTTCAGCGGTTCAATTTTTTTTACTTCTTCACCTGCCTGTAACAGATTCCAATTTGTCATCAACTCATCTTCGTGAAGAAGCACCGACAGGAAACCCTCAAGCACAGTATGATCTGCCTTGTTGCGAAGCAGCCGCTTCAAAGCCCAGTCAAATCTGATTATTTTTTTTCTATCATATTGCGCCAACATCACTTTTCATTTTACCCAATACCTGTGATAACCGCCCAAAACCGCTTAAACACGGCTTTACACAGTTTGAGACAATACATCTTATATATTATAATATAAAATAAGGAAAAAGGGAAGAGTTAATTATTTTAAGTCGTCGCCGAATTGCGCAAATAGCACCGCGACCCGACTTTTTCACATTTATTCGGCATAATAGCTCCTAACATCTTGAAATATCATAAGATACAAGCTAATTTGTAAATTTAAAACGGTTATGATACAGGGCTATATTTTCTTTAAAATCTGATTGAACACCCATCTTAATTTTTTGAGTGTTGTTCT
>WRCH01000095.1 GCA_009784115.1 Chitinispirillia bacterium | reverse complement strand
GAGCGCAGACCTTTGCCGAGATCCTCAAGACCGGCGCCGATAGGAAGTCCGCCTTCGGAAAACGCGGTCTGACTGCGGCCGTAGATGATCTGCAAGAACAGTTCGCGCATCGCTACGTTGATCGCATCGCAGACGAGGTCGGTGTTTACCGCTTCAAGAATTGTTTTGCCTGTCATGATCTCGGCGGCCATCGCGGCAGAGTGAGTCATGCCTGAGCATCCGACCGTCTCAATCAGCGCTTCCTGAATGATACCGTCTTTCACGTTGAGCGTGAGTTTGCAGGTACCCTGCTGGGGGGCGCACCAGCCCACTCCGTGCGTAAGACCCGATATATCTTTGACTTCCTTTGCCTGAACCCACTTGCCCTCCTGAGGGATGGGTGCAGAGCCGTGATTGACGCCTTTGGCGACCTTGCACATGTGCTGCACTTCTGCGGAATATTCCATTAATTACTCCATTGGTTAAATATGTGTATATTTCGATTTAATACTTCGTATCGTAACTAAAAAATATGCTTTTTGGCAGGGGTGAAAAACAATAGCTGAGGCTAAATTCTAGTTACGTTTTTTACGTCCTTGACATTTGCTAATTGGTGTGATTAAAGCAATCGTGTTTATTAAGGCGCAGACAAAGCGATATTTTGTTTGTTGACATAGCTGTTTTGAGCGGCGGTGAGGTTCGCAGAGGGGCAGAGACACAGCATCCCGTCAGGATGCAAGAAAAAACATACGCACTCAAAGCAGCGAAGATCCTATAAGTACTGTCTAAGAGCCCCAAGGACATGGTTTATGTCTATAGGTTTTCCTACGTGGCCGTTCATGCCGGCTTCAAAACACTTCTCAATATCCTCACGAAAAACATTTGCGGTCATAGCGATTATTGGGATAGTTTCGGCGTTTTGTATGTCAAGCGCTCTGATTCTGCGCGCGGCTTCAAGCCCGTCCATTTCCGGCATTTGGATGTCCATAAATATCAGGCTGTATTTATCCGCCGCCGCGGTAAACATATCAACCGCCTGAATACCGTTTTGCGCGTACTCAATCGTGATGTTTGTAGGTTCAAGCAATGCTTGGATGATCTCACGGTTTATCTCCACATCTTCAGCAATAAGTATGGTGCGTCCGGAGAAATCATCATCGTATAGCTCGTCTTCAGCCTGTTTTGTTTCACATTCAACCCCGCGCTTGAACGGTACGGTAATTATAAATTTAGAGCCTTCACCCGGTTTCGATTCTACCTTGATCTCTCCGTCCATAAGCTCCACTATGCGTTTTGAGATTGCGAGGCCAAGCCCGGTGCCGCCGTATTTGCGCGATGTACCCGATTCCGCCTGTTCAAAAGAGCGGAAGAGTTTCGCCTTTTGCGCATCGGAAATTCCTATGCCTGTATCTTTGATGCTTATCTGTATGCGGCATAGCCCGCCGGTCTCCGATAACAGCTGGGAACTAAGAGTGATTGTACCTTCCTGCGGCGTGAATTTGACGGCGTTGTATAAGAGGTTGGTTATAACCTGCGAAAGCCGCTGATCGTCGCCGATGAGTGTTTGCGGCATCTCTTTGCCGGTCTCGATGTACAGTTTTTGACTGCGCTCGGCAGCCTGAGGGCCGATAATGTCCGCGACTCTTTGCAGCATCTTTTCAAATTCAAAGTTTTCCTGCGACAGTTCAAACTTGCCCGACTCGATCTTTGAAAAATCGAGAATATCGTTGATGATTTTGAGCAGATGTTTTGACGCGCGTTCGATCTTGTTGAGAGCGTCATCTTTTTTTATTATGTCATTTGCCAATTTGCCTATTGTCGTCATGCCGATAATAGCGTTCATAGGTGTGCGGATCTCGTGGCTCATTGTGCCCAAAAATACGCTTTTCGCTCTGCTTGCGGCTTCTGCCTCTATACGCTGTTTCTCCGAATCAAACAGGATATCCTTTGTTTTGGTTATATCCATAAGCGCGCCCGCAACGCGTATCGCGTTACCCTCGCTGTCGCGTATAGTTTCGCCGGACGCGCGGTAATACGAATACTCTCCGTTTTTCTTTAACAGACGGTATTCTATGTCATAAGGTGTTTTGCCGGTTACGTCAGTCAAATGGCATCTGAAAGCGTGCAGAGTTCTCTCTGTATCCTCAGGATGCAAAAGATCGCTCCAGCTGCAAAGTAAATTGGGAAAATCGTTTTCGTCTGAATATCCCAGCATATGCCTGAATTCGTCAGACCACATAAAAACATTTCTAGGATTAACAGGATCATCCTTAACAACTTCCATATCCCATAAAGCAATATTTGTTGCTTTCATGGCTAAGTTCAGCTTAACTAACTGTAAATCATTTATCTCATGAGCTTCGGCAAGTTCTCTTTCGCGTTTAACAATATCGGTTATGTTATAAACAAAGCCGATAATGGCAAAGCTGTCTCCATAGGGTATTTTCTTAAATAACACATCAAGGCTGAGTTTTTGACCCTGTATGACGAGTTCAGTCTCGAATTTGGCCTGACCCTCTTTGACGGTAGTCATAAACCGCTGTTCCAAAGGAATAGAGGCGCGTCCGTTATTCTGGAATTCGGGTATACTTTGGCGCAGGGCTTCGCTAAACTTTTCGAACGTCTCCTCTTTTGACTTAAACCCCATAAAGCTGATCGCCGCCGGATTGCAGTCAATCAATTTAAAGCTGCTGTCAAAGATGACTTTTATATGCGGACTCACGTCAAACATAAGCCGCATATGATCATGCGGAGTGTGCGTACTTTGCAGTATCTGTAAATCGTTTTCTGAGCTGCTCATCTGTCGTCCTCCCGCTTTGCTGCCGAAAGAAAGAAAAATATAACATCCTCAGCGATAAGACAATCTTTTTTTTGCGGTACATCTTTTACCGGGCGGTACATCCCGTTAGGACTGTAAGATAAAGTGTCCGCTCGAAAGCAGCGAAGCGCCGTAATATACTGGTGTACGGCATAAATTAGCACCGCACGCAACTGCACGCAGGGCCGTGAGGCTGCTTAGCGGCACAGCGCTGATTTATGCCGTGATTCAGTATAGTTTACAGTTGATATTGATACTGTTATCTCTGTCTGTCAGACAAAATATAACGCAGCGCCTCATCATCAAGAATTATAGACCCCGCCGCGTGCGAAGAGTTTTGCCGTCCCTCTGAGGGCTTGGAGCCGTCTTCTACTATTCCGTTTGCTATGATGAGCACTTCCACTTCTCTGCCCAAAAGAAGCTCCAAGCCCGGTACGTCAATCTCTAATTTTGACGAGTGTACAGCTGTTTTTACTCTGAAAGCTGTATGCATCTGCGCCTCTTTTTTGTTGATTTGAGCTGCAGGCTTGGCTGAGCTTTTGGATGATATTCTCGCTTCCGTACCGCTTATGTAGTTATTCCTGTGGTGATGTTTCATTTTCGTTTTCCTCTCTTAAAGTGTTCGTTTTCAAATGACAGTGATAAGCCCGCGCTGAGCATCTGCCTGATTCTTGGGTCGGGATCGATCTCCCGGTCGTAAACGATTCTTGTCATATAGTTAAATATCAGATGCCTTGTAATATTTATATTTATTGTCGTTTCAAATGAGACGTCCGGATACCTCCACCCTTCCGTTTGCAAATGAGATGGACGCGCGAGCGCTTCAAAAACAGTCAGCTTGCAAGCGATATTTCCTTTGTCAGCACGCCTCATTTTGAATTCGGTGACAAGCTCCGTGCCCGCGTCTGTGATAACCGATGTTTCGCGCTTCCCGCTCTCCCATCTGTCATTAACGTATTGATAAGGGATAGTATCTCTGTCTATATTTAAACGCAAAGCGCCCCCAAGCCTCATCTGCCAGCTTACATTCGGCTGTTTGATAAGATAGTTCGCAGCGCCAAGGGATTTAGTGAGCGTGAGCGGATTAGCGTACCTGTAATTATCACATTCGCGTGTATCATAAAACTGGCTGACAGCTCTGAGCGACAGAAACGGGTCTGCGCTGAAACGGTTCACTTTTAATTTCAGTGATGTTTCCAAATCAATCAGATCTGTGGATTTTCGCGGCGATGACCATTTTTTGCTCTCCCTCTGCGCGTATTTTATCTGCCCGAACGCAAGTTTAAGCGTGTTTTCATGGTAGAGTCTGTCGCTTAGCTGTTTTGCGGCAAAAGAGGTAGACCGCCCAATCCACAAAAGAGACCCCGATTCCAACCTGTCCCAGCTCTCGTTATATGAATTAAAAGTAAAAGTAACCATAGCATCGGCAGATAACCGCCAATGCGATTTTTCGGACGGCTCCTGCGCGTGCAGAAGAGTTACGGAAAATGTGGTTATTATAAGTAAAACTATCATTGAAAATTATTATTCACTGCTAAAAATAAAAAGACAAAAAGGACAACAAGGACAAAATAAGAGGGCTGACAGACTAAAATCAGATCAGCAATGTATTACGAGAGACCATTAGAGAAAATTACAACAAAGCAGGTACAAATATCAATAATCGACTTTGACTTTATCTTAACCTCAAAAAATCCGGCAACCGCAAAATATCATTATAAGAGACAAACAGAAAAAGAGCTAAAAACAGCATTATGGATATCTTATTTATGAGAATCTGCGTCTTTACAGAGAGCGGCTTTTTGCGTATCGCCTCTATACCCAAAAACATCAATAAGCCTCCGTCGGTAATTACAAGCGGCATGAGGTTAAGAACCGCGAGGTTAATACCTATCAGCGCCATAAAATTAAGGATGCTCGAAAATCCCTGAAACGCCATCATCCCGGAGATAGGAATAATATTAAGGGGCCCGGCTAACTGATTCGCGCTCACTTTGCCGCTGAAAAGTTTGCCCAGTACGTCAAAAATCATAGTGGTATATTCCCATGATTTTGTCATTGTGGGAGCAAAAGCGGCTATGGGGCCGTAGCTTACAAATTTTGTCGGCTCAGGGGCGGGTTCAATGCCTAAAAGATATCTGTTTCTGTTTGAGTCAAACACCGGCGTAAGCTCTAAATCCATCGGTTTGCCGGCGCGTGTTATTGCGAGTTTTACGGGGCCGCTCTCAGGGCTGTACTCCATCATTATGAATGCGAATTGATCAAACGAGAATATATTAACGCCGTTTATTGAGATGATGCTGTCTCCCGCTTCGAGCACGTTATACGCCGCGCCGCCCGGCATCACTCTGCCGATTACAGGGGGGAAGCGTGCGGGTATAAGACCGCCGGTGGGGTCTTTTGGCATCCGCGCGCCGCTTTTTTCGATTTGGATATTTTTTTCGATAATCTCATCGCCGCGCGCTACGGTTATATCGTAACTGCCAAGCTGCTGAGCCATCATGGTTTGCACCTGCTCCCAGGTGTTTACCTTTTCTCCGTTTATTGACAGTATGCTGTCGCCGGCTAAAAATCCCGCCTCCTGACCTACGGATTTGTTGATAACAATGCCGATTCGCGTACTGTCCATATACGCGGGGCGGTCTACCCCATAAACAAACGCGACCCATAGCGTCATAAGCGCGAAAATAAAGTTTGCCGCAGGGCCGGCTAAAGCGACAACCGCCCGCTGCCATATAGGTTTTGAATTGTCGCCCGCGCCGACGATATCCTCTTTTGGTTTCGCGTCAGCTTTTTTCTCTCCATCGGCGGCGTTCTCTTCTTCCTCGGGGATATTGCCTTCCATCGCCACATATCCGCCAAAGGGAATCGCGTTTATGCGGTATTCGGTATCACCATGCTTATATTTAAAAAGCGGACGGCCAAATCCAATAGCAAAGGCAAGCACCTTAAATTTGCACGCTTTAGCGGCAATGAAGTGGCCAAGCTCATGAACAAATACCAAAATACTCAGAACTAGCAGTCCGATTACGATTGCGATTGGGAAAAACAATGGGCCTGAACTCACGTGGTTAACCTCTTTTTTTAATGATCTCTCGGCGCGTCTCTCTGTCCGTCTGCTCTATAACCTCGACGGAGTCCGCTTTGTGCGGTTTATGATTACGCAATGCTTGTGCCGCTATTTCAGATATTCCTGTAAATCCTATTTTTCCGCGCAGAAACAGATCCACCGCAACCTCATTTGCCGCGTTGACAACCGCAGGGGCCGTTCCTCCAATTTCACCCGCCTCAATACAGAGCCTCAAACATGGGAAGCGGTCGAAATCGGGTTCAAAAAATTCCATTTTGCCAATTTCGGGCAGGCTGAGTCTTTTACCGCTGATTGGTAAGCGCTTCGGCCATGTGAGCGCGTATTGAATAGGGAGCTCCATATCGGGCAGCCCTAACTGCGCTATTTGACTGCCGTCATAAAATTCTACAATAGAGTGTATGATTGACTGCGGGTGAACGCAGACGCGAAGTTTAGAGTAGGGGAGTGAGAAGAGATGGTGCGCCTCTATTATCTCAAACCCTTTGTTCATTAAAGTTGACGAATCGATAGTAATCTTTTTCCCCATCGCCCATGTAGGATGCTTGAGCGCCTGCGCCGCGGTGATTTTGCTGAACTCGTCCTTTGGCAAATTGCGAAAGGGCCCGCCCGACGCAGTGAGGATTAATGATTCGACCGTCTCGTTTGCGTCACACGATCCAAGACACTGCAATATCGCGCTGTGCTCGCTGTCAACCGGCATCAGCCGGTGTTTATCATTCTTAATAAGAGTCGTTATATAATCACCGCCGATTACAAGACTCTCTTTATTGGCAAGCGCAACTTTTTTCCCGCGCTTTAAAGCGATAACCGTCGGCCTGAAACCTGCCGCTCCCACAAGAGCGTTAAGCAGGATATCGTAATCGGCCTCCTGGGCAATTCTTTCAAGTTCATCATCACCCTTGTAGATGATAACCCCTGAACCGAATCGCTCGTTGAGAATAGACGCTTTTTGCGGATCGGCAATATAAGCGTGTTTTGGCCCAAACTCTTTAATCTGCTCAGCAAGCAAGTCAACATTAGAGCCAGCTCCAAGCCCTGTTATGGTGAAATCATCCCGAAACCGCCGCACACAATTACAAGCGCTTGTCCCGATTGATCCGGTTGATCCGAGGATTAGAATTTTTTGAGCATTCATAGTCATAAGACTCTCTATTTATTATCCGCACCCTGAAAGGGCGCCATCATCACCCCACGGCAACGCCGTGGGATACGGCCCGCTCCCGCCGGATATCTACCGCGTAAGCACCCAAGCTAAAAGATAGAGCACCGGCGCCGCGAAAAACAGGCTGTCGAACCTGTCGAGCACTCCGCCGTGCCCGTGAATCATGCTTCCCGCGTCTTTTACCTTAAAATAACGCTTTATAAGCGATACGAGAAGATCACCCGCCTGTGCGGTAACGCCTATTAAAACACCCATTACGGGGCCGATAAATATCGGGTATTTCGGGTCTCTTATAAATACCCACGCGATTGACACAATTAAAATTGACGCCAAAAGCCCCGCAACGC
Source organism: Chitinispirillia bacterium (assembly GCA_009784115.1). GTDB lineage: Bacteria > Fibrobacterota > Chitinivibrionia > Chitinivibrionales > Chitinispirillaceae > WRCH01. The sequence goes on along the minus strand of WRCH01000095.1, from coordinate 2,654 downwards.
TGCCCTCTATTGTTTTATTGGGGCTTATAGACGCAGACAAACGGCGCTTGCCCCACGCTGACCCTACAAAATAAGCGGCGCTGTCGCACATGAAAACCGCGGTAATCACAACCACTACCGCAATAAAGTGCATAAACGGAACGGTAGAGGTAGAAAACAACTCCATAAAGGGGTTGCGGAACAAGCTCATCATGCTTATAGACGCGATGTTTAAAAAGACTATTCCGCTAAAGAAGAGGCACGCTCTTTTCCAGCGTCCCTGCGGGTTTGCTTTGCCGCAGAAAAAAGCCTCAAACGCCACAAGTATTAAAAGTACGTAAATCGGCAGAGTTCCCGGAATCTGATAATCAAAAAGATACGCGGCACCCATAACAAGAATCCACACGTATCCGATCCAGAAAGCGTTGACAGGAAATATAATGCTAAGCATTTTGCGGTATTCATACGCCCCAAGCATCACAATTAAAAAAGCGAGAATCTGCCCCGGGTATATCGGCTCCAAATCAGGAGTTGGCGTATAGCCCAAAAGTTTTAAAAGCGGCGCGGTGAATGAATATGTTGAGTTGATAAAGATAAGAGCCAGCGGAACCGCAAAGGCGACAAATACTAACCGTTTTTTAAGGTTGGCGAGATTAATCATTCTTTGACCTTTCCGAACCGCCGATCGCGCCTGTTATAATTCTCTATCGCGCAAATCAGGGCGTCTTTATTGAAATCGGGCCATAGTGTATCGGTGATATAAAGTTCAGAGTAAGCGGCCTGCCACAAGAGAAAATTGCTGATGCGGTAGTCGCCCCCTGTGCGTATAATCAGTTCAGGATCGGGAATATCTTTTGTATAGAGATAGCCGCCGAAAGTTTTTTCATCAAGTTTTTCTATTAACTTGGGATTATCAAGAACACTCCGCGCAAAGGCTTTCGCGGCATTTACAATCTCCATTCTGCCGCCGTAGCTTATTGCCAAAATAAGCGTAAGTCCGGTATTGCCGCTTGTCTCATCAATCCCTTTTTTAAGCTCCGCTTTGGTTTTTGAGGGAAGCCGCTCAATATCTCCTATAGCTTTGAGCCGGACGTTATTCTCATTGAGGTTTTTGATCTCTCTGCGGGTCATCTCTACAAGAAGATCCATAAGCATGGAGATCTCTATGCGCGGGCGCCCCCAGTTTTCCGCGGAGAAGACGTAAATTGTAAGATACTTAACTCCAAGCTCTCCGCAGGAGCGCACTATTTCGCGCGCGGCATCGGTTCCCGCCCTGTGCCCGGCGGTGCGAAGCTGCCCCCGTTCCCGCGCCCAGCGGCCGTTTCCGTCCATTATGATACCTATATGTTCTGGAATATTCATAGCCTTTAAATATATATTAAAGAGATAAGTGAAATAAAGATGTGATTGTCTATACTGACTAACGGCATAAATCTACACCGCACCGCACGCAACTGCACGCAGGGCCGTAAGGCTGCTTAGCGGCACGGTGTAGATTTATGCCGTGTATCGGTGTATCACCAAAAAAAAGCAGCGATCATATTAGCCATAACAGCGCAGAATCCCGCGAAAAGATACTCTTTTGTAAAATTTATTTTGGGTTTGCCGTTAGAACCGTCAAACAGATTTCTAAGGTGGATTCTCTCAGTCAAAAAATAAGCGCACAATGGAAAGAACATACTGATAAAGCCCCAAATTAAAATCATGAGCACAGTGCTTTCCCAAAAAATAAGCGCAGCGCCGCAGTTAAAAATCGCTGAGGCGCCAATGACCCGTATAAGAGTCTCCATCTGTTTTACACGCAGATTTTGCACTATATTGGCGCGTCTAGATTTTTCCGCGAGCCTCTCTTTGAGGGCGCTGTTTTCTGCCGACAGCTCTCCGTCTGTCTTAATATTATTAAATATCCGCTCAACCATATCGCGGCTGCCGTGCACGCTGAGCGGGAATTTCATGGAGTTTTGAGATGATTTTAAGACGATTTGTCTTTTAAAGCATAAAATTTTAGATGTGCTTATCTCCTTAATGTCCGCGAAATTAAAAACGCCCGTTACGCCGTAGGCATTTTTCTTCAGGATACGCTCATTTTCTATGATAATCGCTTTTAACTGGGAGCTAACGCGCCAATTTCTATACATAATCTCCATAAATATAAGGAAAAGAGTAAAATAAACGGCAGATTTCGTAAGCGGCAGCGATATTGCGCCGCTAAAATAAAAGTAGTAAAGGGAAAATACCCAAAGCGTTACAAGCACAGGGGCGGATACTAAATACGCCGCAAGCTCAAATTCGGGAAATCTGTTAAAATAATTGTATGCGCGGGGCGATTCCATAGGTATAATATATATATTTTCGGGGGATGGTGCCCACTTAATTAAAAAAAAGGCGGCCTAAACGGGCCGCCCATGCTAATGTTGTATGTTCGCCTTATTGTTATGGAAGCACGGTCACCGGCCAAGTTTGTATATAATGTTGATTTTCTCCCTCGCCGTTAGGAATTCTTGCCATGATTGTCGCTGTTCCCGGCCCCTGGTCAAAACTTACGCCGAGAACGCCGCCGCCGTTAAGAGTTGCCGCTCCGGTGACTGTCCAGATTATATCCTGCCACGTTTTTCCTGTGCCTTCCGGTATAATTCTTACGTTCACCATTGCATTCGGAAAATTCGCTCCGGCTT
>WRCH01000094.1 GCA_009784115.1 Chitinispirillia bacterium | reverse complement strand
TAAATTATGCCTGCCGTCTGCAAGTTTTCTGAGCGCATCGCTCTTTCTGCCAAGCTGTATTAACTGTTTTGCTTCACTAATGGCATTTTCAGCTAATTGTATGTGAAATTCCGCCCGTAAAGCGTAATGATTTGCAAGGTCTGTTTTTTTTACCGCGGCAATCGCGTATATCCTGCCTGTCTGAGCATCGTGATACGAGCGGACTTCAGCGTTGCTTATTTCCGCGCTTGCGGAAGCCTGTATTGATTGCCTGTATCTTTGGTCTGTTGTTTCACTTATCTGTTGCCCCTGCTGTCTTTGGCGTCCTACAACTTCTAAGGCAGTTTTACCTGATATTTGAACCGTTATACTTTCTGCCATTTTGTTTTGCGCACTGCGTTCAAGCCGTTTAAGAGATTCCGCCGTATTTTCATTACGGCCTAATCTATCTTCCGAAAAACCCATATACCAATGGCTTGACGGATAATTCATATCGCGCCACGCCTCATTTATCCAAAAAGGCGCGTCCGGTTGACTGTAAATAAGTTGCGGCAATAATGCCGCAACCCAAATAATAGATAACTTATGTTTAATTTTCATTACTTTTTACTTGGATTTTATTGATTAGATCTTTGCTTGCGAAAATCTTCCTTAGATTTCTCAAGCTCCTGTAAAAACTGATGCTCAGCGAAATCAATAGCTATCATCTCGTCTTTTTTCAACTGATTAAACATCACTTTTTTCTCCTGATCGCCTAATTCTACCGTTACATAGATATTCAAGCGGCCATCCGGCATATCATATACATTTTTACATATAGGACGAGAGTTGCGCAAAAACTGCTCAAAGTAATTTTGTGAAACCGATCTTGAACTGCCTACAAAAGAGCTTCCTGTCTGTCCGCTCACATGCTCCTGACTAAAACCCCTGTCCATTCCGTTTATGAACACTTCCAACTGACGGGCAAGCTCTGAGCGCGCCTGCAGCATAGCAGCGTTTGTACCGTGTTGTTCGTTTTGACTTATTGAGTTGCCGCTCGCCCGTATAGGTCCTTCAAATGCCATTGCCTCGCAGCTCTCCTGTTCGCGCAATTCGCCGCGGCTTGATGTTTTTTTTACAGCGGAAGTTTTAGAACCCCCGCAGGAAATCAAACCAAAGACAGTAATAGAAACAGCGACAGTAATGGACAGAACACGCTTGATACTCATAAAAACTCCTTTTATTTGTTGGAAAGTTGTGATTAAAAATATTGATCTATGGATATTTCAACACAAACATTGAATAGTGTTCTTTCTTTCTTTTAAGCTTAAATCAAATTTCAATTGATTGAATTATGAAAAATAATCAATTACCAATTTAGAAACAAGCTTTTGAAAAAAGTCACCCAGACATTCAAATAGCACTATTAATTTTAAATTGAAAGGAGAGCCTGAATGGAATCATCATTGGGGCAAAGGATTTCATATTACCGAAAAAAAGCAGGACTTCTTCAGAAAGAGTTGGCTGTTGCTGTTGGGGTGTCGTCCCAAACCCTCAGTTATTATGAAAGCGACAAGAATGACCCGCCTACCGCGATATTGGTAAAGCTCGCGGAAGTCTTGAATATAACAAGTGATAAACTGTTGGGCTTAGACCGTCTCAATCCTCCTGTAGTCTACCGTAGCAGAAACGAATACACTCTGCTTCGCGCACTTCGTGTTTTGAACAACCTTGGGCAGGAGAGAGCGCTCGAATACATATCTGATTTATCGGAATTATCCAAGTACACCGCAAAAAAATAATCTTCCAATTACAAATAACAGCAGATACGAAGATGCGCAAATTACATCAACTTGCTAATGTCAACAATTAAAAGGCGCCGCAGTATCCCCGCCGGTCCTTTCTTGCGTGAAAATAAGTTACCATATGTTGTTAATCTGCCAGTATCAGGATTTTGCGGCACTCTCTTCAAGGTAACTTTCCATTAAGCGTATCAAGCAGTATTTATTTCATATTTTGTCATTATAGATAATACGCAAAAATTATACTTAAATAATACCTCATAATAATGCAAAAACGAAAAGTATATGATTTGTAAACTCCAAAACATCGTAAAAAAATACCCGTCGCCATCCGGTTTTGCTGATCTCATAATTATTGACGATGTCTCTTTGAATATAGACAAAGGCGAATCTGTTGCTATCACAGGCCCATCGGGGAGCGGCAAGACTACGCTTCTGCATATTGCCGCAGGATTAGAAAAGCCCGATAGCGGTAATGTGATAATTGACGGCGGCAAAGTTTCAGAGATGAACGACAGTTCACTTGCTGTTTTGCGCAATTATAAAGTAGGCATAGTTTTTCAGCACCATTATCTTTTACCTCAGTGCACTCTTTTAGAAAATGTTCTCATTCCCACTTTGCCGTATCAGGACAAACAAAATCGAAAAGAGAGCGCAAAGCGCGCAGCGTATCTTCTTGAACGTTTAGGACTGTCAAACAGGTTGAATCATTTTCCATCACAATTATCAGGCGGTGAGTGCCAAAGAGCCGCTCTTGCAAGGGCGCTTGTCAACAAACCGGTGCTGCTTTGCGCGGATGAACCGACCGGTTCACTTGACAAAAAGAACGCGGAGGAGTTGGGGACGCTCTTGCTTGAGATCAACAAAGAGGAGCAAACGGCGCTATTGCTTGTAACACATTCGCAAGAGCTTGCCGCTCAGATGGATAAAACGCTATCCCTAAACAGCGGTAAGCTGAGTGTGAAATCTTAGTATATCATGGAAAAATCATCCCGCAAATATAGTAGCAGCTTACACTCCTTTTTCAATCTTGGATGGCGCAGTTTCACGTTTTATCTGCGCGGTAATCTGCTTCTAAGCGCAGGGAGCGCCGTTGGCGCTCTTATATTGACAGGTGCGCTTCTTATTGGGTTTTCGCTTAGAGAGAGCATACACTCTATACACGAATATCGTTTGGGAAAAACTCAATGGCTTCTGCACTCATCATCAAGTAAAATACGCGCCTCTCTTGCAGATTCAATCACCGCTTATTCTAATGTTAAGGCCGCGCCGATACTTTTACAAACAGGCAGTGTTGGGGTTGTCGGGCAAAACAATCTTGTTCATCGTGTAAATATTATTGGGGTTGACGATCGTTTTTGGGAGTTTGGGCCTGATAGGGTATCATCGCAGAATTTTGGTGATGATGCTGCAATTGTAAACTCTGCGCTTGCGCAAAAGTTAAATCTGAAATTTGGTGATCAAATTATCTTGCGATTTCAATCACAAGGCTCACTTGCAATGGATGCGCCTTTTGGGGTTCAGCATAACCTTTCGTCAATAAGACTTCCTGTGAGTTCTATTGCTTCAAGTGAAGAGTTTGGAGATTTTAGTCTTAAATCCGAGCATTTTTTGCTGTATAATGTTTTTGTTCCTTTAAAGTTACTGCAATTGATAAATGACGTTCCTGAAATGGCGTCCGCTATTATCATCCGTAAACTAGAGTCTTCTGTGATAGCGCATGAAGAGATCAACGCTGTTGTAAATTCAAGTTTTCGGCTGAGAGATGTTGGGCTTAGTTTTAGGCGTGTGGGGTCAAAGGACAATAAGGACAAAAAGGACGATAAAGAAAATGATGATAAAAGTGATATTGAGCTATTTTCGGATCACATTTTTATCAGCGATTATGTTAGATCTGCAATTGTTGGAGCTATCCCGCAAGCAGTTCCGATTTCGTCATGGTTTGTGAATTCAATATCAAAGGACGAGCGTTTTACACCGTACTCTTTTGTCTCTACTCCCGCGGTTGAATATTCTCTTGGTGATAACTCTATTGAGCTTGGCAGTTGGATCGCAAAAGATTTGAACGCGAATATTGGCGATTCGTTGACGCTTACATATTTTGTTCCTGCTCAAACATCGGGCTTAAGGCTTGACAGTGCGCATTTTGCAGTCTCTGCTATCCACAAAGAAAAAATCTCGTGGATTGACCGCTCACTAATGCCGCCTTATCCTGGGCTTGCGGATGCAGGAAGCTGTACAGATTGGGATCCATCGATTCCTGTTGATCTTCATAAGATACGTCCTAAAGATGAAGAATACTGGGCTGTATATGAAGGTACTCCCAAAGCGATAATTAATTTTAATAAGGCTTCAAAAATTTGGGATAACCGTTTTGGGGTGTGTACAGCGATACGTTTTCCGGCAGGTTTGAAATCAACGGATGAGATTGAAGCAATTTTGCTTGGCGCTCTCTCTCCCGCAAACAGCGGGATACAATTGACAAATGTACGCGAACTTGTTGATAACGCCGTGAGCGGCGGGATAGATTTTGCGCCTTTGTTTATAGGACTAAGTTTCTTCACGTTGTTTGCGGCTTTTTTATTGATTTGGCTTTTGTCAACTTTACAGGTTAAATCAAGGTCATCACAGCAAAAGCTTTTAACGGCGTTGGGATACTCCCGTAAGCATATTCTCTCAATCTATCTATCAGAGGGGGTTATCATCTTTTCTATAGGGACTGTAGCTGGAGTGCTTTTGAGTCCTCTTTATACGTTTGCGATAATACAGGCGATGAAGACAGTTTGGCACGCGGCCGCTCAGGCTCCGTCATTAGATTTACATGTTGGATTGATGCCGTTTCTCTTCGGAGGTGGAGCTGCTTTTGTATTTGCGATGATCTCGATGTTTTTTGCTGTGAGATGCCTCGGCGCTTCTCCCCGCCCCGGGCGTTGCCCGGGGATGATGATGCAGCCTCGTTGGGACAAAGAAAAATGCGGGAATCGTCATCAATATATATCAGATCTCTCAATAAACAGATTTGTATTTATCAATTTGACTCGTGACAAGAAAAGAACATTCGGGCAGATCGCAATCCTTGCAAGCGCGCTTCTTATCTTGGGGGTAACACAAATATTTCATCATAAGCCGGTATCTGATCATACAATTAGATCAAGCGGAACAGGCGGATTTTATTGGTATGGCGAACTTAACTCCGGTATATCAAAAGAGCATTTTAACGCGCGGTTTTTACGGGAATCAGGCGTCAACGTAAACTATTCAGAATTTTTATCTATTGGAATGCGGGTGAGAGACGGCGATGACGCGAGCTGTCTTAATCTCAATAAAACCGCGGCGCCTGTTATTGTCGGTGTTGATCAACGCTTGCTTGACAGCTTAGGCGCGTTTTCGTTTTCTTCGATTATGAACGGTCATGACAAATCGCGGCCGTGGCTAACATTAGGTACAATCAACGATAATAATAATACCGTATACGGTATCGCTGACGCTGCCACGATCGAATGGGGTTTGGGTAAATCGCTTGGTGATCAATTAAAACTCGTAAATGAAAAAGGCGATACGCTGAATATCATCCTCGCGGCGTCACTAAAAAGTACTGTACTTCAAGGAAAAGTGATCATCGCTGAGTCTGATTTCATCCGTCATTTTCCATCTATAAGCGGCTACCGCCTGTTCTTATCAGCGCCGTCTTCAGGTAAAGAAAAAATGATTGAGGATGCTTTACTAAACGCACACAACAACTCCGGCCTTAATCTTGAGTTGACAACAGAACGTCTAAACGGATTTAACTCTGTCGAAAACACTTATCTATCAATATTCGCGCTTCTTGGCATGATGGGACTGATGCTTGGATGCGGCGGTCTTGGGATAATTCTTTTGTCTGATATTGAAGAGAGACGCTATGAACTCGCTTTACTTATGGTTCAGGGGTTCAGTATGCGGTTTATAAAACGTCTGCTGTTTTCTGAATATATGATCATCGCGTTTGCCGGAACTGCTGCGGGACTCCTGCCGGCTTTAATTGTTTCGTGGACAGCTATTCAGGTTTCGGGGTTACTAAGGATAGCGTATTTGCTGGCGATTGTACTTCTTTGTTCTGCGGGTTCAATTGCTTTGGGCCTGCGGACACTGCGGAAAGATAATCTGCTTGAAATCCTCAAAAAAGAGATGTGAAGTTAAGTTGTTGGACTGTACCCATGAATTAATTTATTAGTATAAATAAGACTATAATTTTTTTGAAAATAAAATAACAACTTGTATATTATTCCTCAAAATGGTATAATTTCTACAAAAAGAGGAATAATGCAATGAACTACATTTCAACCAAATTAGCCGCGGAAAAATGGGGTATAAGTCAAAGGCGCGTGCGCGTACTGTGCGAGCAGGGCAAAATAGGCGGCGCTATCCGTACCGGCAAAAGCTACAGCATTCCTGAAAACGCAAAGAAGCCGCAGGACAACAGATTTAAGGCGCTTACGCTTGATGAGATTTATGAGAAAATTGAATTAAAGAAACAGGAATTAAGTAAGCGCCGTCCGCTTACTCAGGGCGAACTTGAGCGTTTGAATGAAGATTTTATGATTGAATACACGTACAATTCAAACGCTATTGAGGGGAATACGCTTACGCTTCAGGAAACAGCGCTTGTACTGCGCGGTCTTACGGTTGACAAAAAGCCGATCAGGGAACTTTTAGAAGTTACACAGCACAAAGAGGCTTTTTACTTTGTGTGTGATTTAGTTGCAAAAAAAGCTCCGCTTAGTGAATTGGTTATAATGGAGATTCACTCAATAATTCTAAACGACAGATTGGCAGACAGGGGGGTGTACCGCAGAGCGTCTGTGAGAATTATGGGAGCGGCGCACATTCCGCCCAATCCGCTTAAAGTACCTGATCTCATGCAAGAATTAATAAGTCAATATTCAAAAAGTAAAGACAACGCTGTGAAAAAGATTGCGCTGTTTCATTTGCGTTTTGAGCGTATTCATCCCTTCATTGATGGAAATGGCCGTACCGGAAGATTGATTGCAAATTTGGAGTTCATGAAAGCGGGTTATCCGCCGATTGATATTAAGTTTACCGACCGCAGGGAATACTATGACTGTTTCAGTGAATACGAACAGACCGGAAAAACTGAAAAAATTGAGATGATGTTCGCGGCTTATGTTTTAGAACGCATCGAAGAGTACTTAAAAATTATCGGTTAAAAAATGCCTGCGTTTGCGTCTTCACGTCTTGACAGCTTATGGTTTTAACCATTGGGAACGCCGGAACATACGAATACCGTAAAACTCAAGATATACAATCATAAACAAAATCACAAGATTTACCAACAAATTGTACCATTTAGCGTGTGCAATATTTATTTTGTACTCTTATTATTGAAGCCACGATTAAATATTGCGCCATACCGCCCTTTGACTGCACTAAAGCCGTGAGGTCTTTGGACGGTACGGCGCAGCATTTAATTGCGGGATCTATAAAAATATGAAAATCTAGTAAAAATCACATTATAAGTATGTATTATCGCATTAATGGGAGTTGAAGCAGTTATGAAAACGCTGGGAATTTGTTTTGGCGCCACTACAGTACAGTATGTCAAACTTGACGCAGGTGATAACGGTAAGAAAATTGAAGTGACAGGACGCGTCGCTCATGATGGTGATCCTAAGAGTGTTGTGCTTAAATTGTTGGCGCAAAGCGATATGGCAGACGTCAACAAAATAGCTATAACAGGCAGAGCCTTCCGCTCAAGTGTCGATCTCTCGACGATCTCTGAGCCTGAGGCGGTGGAGTGCGCGTTAAGAGAGATTTATCCATCCGGCGAATATCCTAACCTTGTAATCAGCTCCGGCGGTGAAACTCAAATCGTTTACGTGATGAACTCCAGGGGCGGCATAAGTTCTGTTCAATCCGGTAACAAATGCGCTTCCGGTACAGGGGAGTTTTTCTTGCAGCAGATCCGCAGAATGGGGCTTCAGCTTGAGGAGGCGGTTGAGCTTGCAAAGCAGGGCACGCCGCACAAAATCGCGGGCCGCTGCAGCGTGTTTTGCAAAAGCGACTGTACGCATGCCCTTAACAAAGGTGAACCGCGGGCAAATATCGCAGCCGGTCTTTGCTTTATGATGGCTGATAAAATCGGTGAACTTATAAAGGATATTAAAAGCGATAAGAGCACGCTCATTGGCGGCGGATCTCTTAATACAGCAATGGTGAAGATTTTAACAGAGCGTCTTGAAAAACGCAATGGAACGCTTGAAGTTCCTGATACAGCCTCAGTATTTGAAGCGTACGGAGCCGCGCTTTGGGCTGTGGATAATGAGTGCATCGTTCTTCCAAAGGACCATGCGTCTGTCATTCACGACGCGCCGACCTCTTTTGGCCGCCACGCGCCGCTTAACAACGCGCTTGATCTTGTCACTTTCAAGTCAATGAATAAAGGTACGGTAAATAGCGGTGATGAGTGTGTAATGGGGCTTGATGTAGGTTCCACAACTACTAAAGCTGTACTTTTGCGCAGAGAGGACAAAGCTGTTTTAGCTTCTGTTTACCTGCGTACAAACGGCGACCCGATTCAGGCTTCACGCAACTGCTATCAGGCGATCAGTGAGCAGGTTGGAAAAACAAAATTCGCGATCACAGGTTTGGGCGTTACAGGGTCAGGCCGTCAGATTGCCGCTCTTCACGCGCTTACAGATAATGTAATAAACGAAATTATCGCTCACGCTACTGCGGCCTCCTACTTTGATAAGGAAGTTGACACGATTTTTGAAATCGGCGGACAGGACGCGAAGTATACGTATCTCACAGGCGGCGTGCCTTCAGATTACGCGATGAATGAGGCTTGCAGCGCGGGAACCGGTTCATTTTTAGAAGAGTCGGCGCGCGAGTCGCTTAACGTTCTCACCGAAGAGATCGGCGAAAAGGCGCTTTTGGGGAATAACCCGCCAAACTTTACAGATCAGTGTTCTGCGTTTATCTCAAGCGATATTAAAACCGCGGGACAGGAAGGTATTGGCAAAGAGGATATTCTTGCCGGTTTAGTGTATTCTGTATGTCAAAACTATGTAAACCGCGTAAAGGGTTCGCGTCCGGTTGGCAAAAAGATATTCATGCAGGGCGGAGTGTGCTATAACAAAGCAGTACCTGTTGCAATGGCTTCGCTTATGCAGCATCAGATAATAGTTCCGCCGGAACCGGGGCTCATGGGAGCTTTTGGCGTTGCGCTTGAGACCGTAAACCGCATGGATCTTAAGTTGACTCAGCCCGCAAGTTTTGATCTCGACGAACTTACAGACCGTGAAGCTAAACGTGAGGGCAGCTTTGTCTGCGCCGGCGGAAAAGAGAAGTGTGACCGCAAGTGCGAAATCTCCCGCATCCGTGTAAATGACAAACAATATCCGTTTGGCGGAGTTTGCAATAAGTACTACAATATGCGCTTTGAGAAAGAGGTTGATGTTGATGATCTGAACTTGGTCGCTGTTCGTCAAAAACTTCTGTTTGAAAAGTATGGGACAGGTTGTGAGCCGGTTAACGTGGATAAACTTGACAAATCAGTTAAAACTGTCGGTATCCCGCGCACTTTTCTCACGCACGCGTATTACCCGCTCTATTCCCACTTTTTTAATGAGATGGGTTTTAGGGTTGTACTTTCAGATAAAATCGATCCCGAGGGTATCTCGCGCATAGAATCTGCCTTTTGTTTTCCGGCAGAACTTGCCCACGGAAGTTTTCTCAATTTACTGAAGAAAAAAACAAATTACATATTTCTGCCTCAAGTCTCTCAATTGAAAGTTGACAACCCGTCAACCTACAGTAAAACATGCGTTTTTGTTCAGGCCGAGCCATATTATCTCAAAGCGACATTTCGCCGTGAGATAGAGGAGTCCGGTACAGACGTGCTCGCTCCTGTATTGCGCATGGACGGCGGTTATGAGAGGGCGCAGGTGCCGATGGTTGATATGGCTGTTGCGATGGGTGTGAGTGCCGTAGCCGCGGTGAATGCTTTTAAAAAGGCCGTTGAGTGTCAGAGCGGTTTTGACAAAGAGATGCAGGAGTATGGCCGCAAAGCCTTGGAGCGTCTTGACAATAACCCCGACACTTTTGGTTTGGTTCTTTTTGGGCGGCCCTATAATTCATTCGCCTCAGACGCAAATATGGGTATTCCACACAAGGCGGCTTCGCGCGGATTTATTATTATTCCGTTTGATATGCTTCCGGCTTCAGAGTATAAAACCGACACCAAAATGTACTGGGGTTCGGGTCAAAGAATTATGAAAGCGGCGCAGTTTGTAAAGGAGAGAGAGAACCTTTTTGGAATTTTCGTTACAAACTTTTCATGCGGTCCCGACTCTTTTCTGCTCAGTTACTTCCGTAACCTGATGACGGCAAAACCCTCATTAACTCTGGAACTTGTCCAGCATACAGCCGAGGCCGGAATTGACACACGAATAGAAGCGGCTGTTGACATCATGCAAAGCTACCGCAGAATCTATAAAACGCTTCC
>WRCH01000093.1 GCA_009784115.1 Chitinispirillia bacterium | reverse complement strand
TTATTTCCTTAATATCCAAATCTTTATATAAACCAACATCTGAACCGGCAAACGTATTAATTTTCAAGCGTACCGCGTAGTTTTGACTGCCTATATTTATTGCCCCATAATATGTTCGATGTTTATTTACGTTAAAATGCTTGACGTCGCCGAGTTCATAGCTGTAATAAATGCTGTTTTGAATTATACAATCAAGGTCTGCATACGCTTGACGGCGTATCTCACCCCTATTTTTTAAATCACTTTCAAGCCCGCCTCTTGTAAATTGAACAATCTGGTTATCATCGTTTATTTTTATTTTTCTTCCCTGATAGGTACGAAGCAGCCATAGCTTTAACTCTTTTGTGTTGAATAAATTTACAGGTTCTCTGTCCCAACCTATAATCTTTGACGGGTCAACAACAACAACCGCAGCCCGTTTTTTATTCGCCGATTCAATAGATATGGCGTTATCCATCTGCACCTGTTCACAGCTAATGTCCTGATATTCTATTCTCATTCGCCTCCTGACACTCCAACAAAATAAAAAAACTCCGATTTCCTTATTCGCAGCAGGGAACTATTCCCAAGCGGTGATGGAGACCGGAGCTTATATGACGATATGCGCAAGCGTAATCACAATTAAAAAAAGCAGGAGACGGGGATCGAACCCGCAACTTCAACCTTGGGAAGGTTGCACTCTACCATTGAGTCACTCCTGCATTATAATCGTAGGATAATTTAAGATAAATCAGAACGCAAAGGATGTCAACAGCTAAAAATAAAAAAACGCTTGCACTAAATATGTAAAACAAATTATCTTATTTATGTAAGACGTTTTGCCTGAAATATGTAAATCGAACAGCTCAAAATATGTAAAGCGAGTTGCTCGAAATATGTAAAGTAAAATGCTCAAAATATGTAAAGTAGACGCACTATGACATATAACAACAGATTGACTGACAACGAGTTACAAAGAAAACTCGACTCCGCCGGCGCGGTGCTTATCAGAGGCGCTAAATCTTGTGGGAAAAGCGAATCGGCAAAGCAGATTGCCGGGAGTATTTTGCAGGTCGATACAGATGTAAATGTGCCGGATCTCATGCAGACAGCGCCAAAGAGACTGCTGCTTGGCAAAACTCCCCGTCTTATAGATGAATGGCAGACACAGCCTAAACTGTGGAATTATATACGCCATGAGGTAGATGAACGTAAACAGACCGGACAGTTTATCCTGACAGGTTCGGCAAACCCGGAGGAGACTGCGAAGATGCACTCCGGCGCAGGCAGATTCACTGTGCTTGATATGAGGACGATGTCGTGGCAGGAACTTGGCCGCTCATCCGGCAAGGTCAGCGTCAACAAGCTTTTCGACGGAGCGAAAATCGACATAATCGATGAGCCAGCAGAATTAGAATTTATAATTGACAAATTAATTATTGGCGGCTTTCCAACGCTTTTAGGCAAACGGATGAATCAAGCTGTTGACCTAAACCGCGCCTACATCGACCTCCTCGCGGAAGTTGACATGAGCAGGGTTTCAGATACTAAACGCGACCCAATAAAAGTACGCGCTCTTCTGCGTTCAATTGCGCGGAATACCGCAACCCCGGCGGAGATTACTACGCTTGCCGCGGATATTAACGAAAAGGAGGCGGACAGCGCCTCACGTCCGACAATCTACGACTATTTAGACGCTCTGAACAGACTGATGATAACCGAAGATCAACCCGTATGGAATACGCATATCCGATCATCGGCAAACTTGCGAAAGACGCCTAAGCGCCACTTTACCGATCCGTGCTTAGCGGCAGCCGCGCTTGGCGCAAATGCAAAAACACTGCTGAACGATATCAAATTCACAGGTTTTCTATTTGAATCCCTTGTAACCCATGAGTTACGGGTGTACGCACAGGTAAACGACGCTAAAATCTACTATTACCGCGACACAAGCGGCTTGGAAGTAGACGCGATCGCACAAAAATATAACGGCGACTGGATAGCGTTCGAAACAAAACTCGGCGCCGGCCAAATTGAGGAGGCTGCGGCAAATCTCAAGAAAATGGCCGCAAATATCGACACGGAAAAAGTGCCGCCGCCCAAATCACTGAACATAATCACAGGTACAGGTATCAGCTATACCCGCAATGACGGAATTAATGTTATATCCATAGCTTCATTGGGAGCTTAATTTTTTAACTTCGAAACAAAGTATTACTCCGCAAAAATTGTTTTTAACCACGGGAAAAACTTATTTTATGGACGGTGAGAAGTATATATATGAAAAACGGTTGAAAAGGTTAAGATAATGGCTGAAAAGATTAAAATGACGGACGGTGGCCTTGATGTACCCGAAAATCCCATTATTCCTTATATTGAAGGGGACGGTACAGGGCCGGATATATGGAGAGCTTCGCGGTTTACGCTTGACGCGGCTGTAGAAAAGGCTTACGGCGGAAAGCGGCGTATTGAATGGAAAGAGGTTCTGGCAGGCGAGAAGGCTTTTAATAAAACCGGCAACTGGCTTCCTGATGAGACGATTGATATTTTCAGAGAGTATCTTCTCGGGTTAAAGGGACCTCTTACGACGCCTGTTGGGGGCGGAATCCGTTCGCTGAATGTGGCGCTGCGTCAAATTCTTGATCTTTATGTATGTTTAAGACCGGTGCGCTATTTTAATGGAGTGCCCTCCCCGGTTAAGAGTCCCGAAAAATGTGATATGGTGATCTTCAGAGAGAATACCGAGGATGTGTACGCAGGTAAAGAGGTTGAGGCTGGCGGCGAAAAGGCGCTCAAACTTATAGCGTTTTTAAAAAACGAGCTCGGGTGGACAATAAAAGAGGACAGCGGCATAGGTATTAAGCCCATATCAAAGAGCGGTTCTGAAAGACTTATAAGAGCCGCCATCGAATATGCTATCGCAAATAACCGTAAAAGCGTGACGCTTGTCCACAAAGGCAATATTCAAAAATTTACAGAGGGCGCTTTTAGAAATTGGGGATATGAGCTTGCTAAAAGAGATTATGCCGGTAAACTTGTGAGCTGGGATGAGTGCGGCGGGAAGCCGTCATCAGGACAAATTCTTGTAAAAGACGCAATCGCCGACATCTTCTTTCAGCAGGCGCTTACACGACCGGATGAGTTTGATGTTGTGGCTACGATGAATTTGAACGGTGATTATATAAGCGACGCGCTTGCGGCTCAGGTGGGCGGTATTGGGATCGCTCCGGGGGCGAATATTAACTATTTGACCGGACACGCTATTTTTGAAGCGACTCACGGCACCGCTCCAAAGTACGCGGATCAAGACAAGGTAAATCCATCGTCAGTTATTCTTTCAGGCGAGATGATGCTGAGATATATGAAATGGAACGAGGCGGCGGATCTTGTAATAAAAGGTATTGAGGGCGCTATCGCCAAAAAAACGGTTACATACGATTTCGCGCGGTTAATGGATAACGCGCAGTGCGTATCCTGTTCGCAATTCGGCAAAGAGATCGTGAATAATATGTAATATACATCGCAGGGACGGCCGCCTCGGCCGTCCGCGCGATACAGATACGCATGAATTGCGGACGATCGTCCCTACCTACGGCGGATTAGGGTATCCGTAAATAATGAATAGGAGTAATCCATGATATCAACACCAATTATAATCGGCATAATAATTATTATATTGCTGATAGTGGTTGTTATAAAAGCTGTTACGGGCAAAGAAGATTCGCGTTTGGAAGAGCCGCAGGAAAAAATTATCCATGTCAGCGGTATCTATTCCATAGTACGCAAGAGTCCAAGAGAAGATTTAATTAAATTGCGGCCCCCGGAAGAAATTATTAGACAATATCTTGAGTCCCAAAACGTAGATATGTACAATGTTGCCCTGAGCGGCTCGGAGCGAAGCGCGCTTCTTGAACACTGGAAAGAGCAAATGGACGCGAATCTGCAGGTAGTAGAGGACGGCGATAAAAACGGCGTGGCGTTTTATTATTACGACTTTCCGCAGGTATGCCCCGCGTGCGCGCCTTTTCTATCTAAAGGGCATTTTGTAAGCCGTGAAGAGATTTTCAACAATCCGCAGTTAGTCCCCCCATTTCATCTTGGATGTACATGTACTTTGGCCGCTCATAACGGCAGCGCAGATCCCAAAGATACGGCAGTAAGCGGCTTGCGCCCATTTTTTACAGATAAAAGCGTGCCGGCGCTTCCCGACTGGAAATCTACAGTAACACTTCCCAAAACGGCAGAGGTAAGCAGGTGACAAAGTATAATAAAAACAGCTGTTTTGCTGTTGGTAAAGCGGTTATTGCCGCTTGCATGTGTCTGATTTTATGCAGTACCAACGTTTTTGCCATTGGTCAGTCGGCAGTTGTTACGCTCTCATTTCCCGTAGGCGCCCGCCCCACAGCTATGGGCGAAGCGTTCACAGGGCTTGCAAACGACGCTAACGCCACATTTTATAACCCCGCGGGACTTGGGCAATCGCCGCTGAGCTCTTCGTGGAAGACACACTTCGGCGACAGCGCTTTTACAGCGGTTGCGGCGCGCTCCTCCGCCGCGTTTGGGTCAAGAAACTACGTGTGGGCAGGGTCATCAAGCGGCGTTACGCGCTTTAACGGGAAAATTTGGGAAAAGGGAGAGAGTTTTCTTGTTGAAGGGGACGAGTCTATCCGCAGAATAGCGCAGCGGTATTTTGTTACCGACAATAAGGCTATGATTGACAATGCGGTATTTGAAATCATGAGAGAAAACAGGATCGGAATGAAGCGCTACGAGCAGCTTGTTATTCTGCTTAGAGCCCACAAAGATGTTTTAGCGAAAGACTCCGCGCAGTATACGCCTGAGACTTTCGCAAGAATGATAATGCTTCTGCCGCAAGACGAAATCGACAGCGATAATCTTCAAAAACAGATTTTACCAAAAGCAATAGGCGCGAGAGCAAGAAAAGATCTTGCCGACAATATCGCAATGGCTGTGAAGATTGACGACAGAGAACTTAGGCAGCTCACAGAGCTTACCGTTCCGTTTACAGTTGCCATACGCGACAGCGTGACAGTGCTTGCGATTGACGACGCGGAGCGGCTTTGGGTGGGTACTGTAAACGGTCTGTGGCGCTATCACGACAGCAAGTGGCACCATTATACCGCCGCGTCGGTTGGACTTCCATCCAACAGAATAACAAGCCTGAGCATATCGTCAAACAGCGATTTGGCCGTGGGTACAGATAAGGGTCTTGCGGTTATGAGAAACATCGAGTGGAGCAGCTTTACTAAGGAGAACGGTCTGCCGGACTCTTATGTTACCTCTTTAGCGTTCTCTAAAAGAGGACAGCTCTTTATAGGTACACCAAACGGACTTGCGAGAAAAGACGGCGGCGAGTTTACCGTTTTTGATACTTCTTCAGGACTGCTCTCCCAAAGAGTAAACGCGCTATTTACAGACTCTAAAGACAGGCTGTGGATTGGTGGAGAGAACGGTGTTGCGATTCACTCCGGTATAAGAAACTGGAAACGGTATCGGTTCCCCGGTTCGAATATCTACTCTTTTGCCGAGCAGGCAAACGGTACTGTTTGGATAGGCTCCGATAAGGGCGTTATCACCTATAAAGCGGGTAAACCAACCGTTGACAAAGACGGCCGAAGCGTAGAGAAACCGGAGTGGAAAACCTACCACTCTAAAAACGCGCTAAGAAATGATAATGTCCGCGCGATGTCTGCGTGCGCAAAAGATATGTGGATTGCCACAGACGGAGCGATGCACCAGTATGATCACGCCTCTATGCAGGTGCTCCTCTTCTACGAACAGATTATGCCCGCTTTCAGAATGAGCGATCTGTGGCACGCTTACCCTGCTCTCATCATACCTACTGAGGATTGGGGAACATTTGGATTTTTTGTCAACTTCATTAACATGGGAAATAACGACCGGTGGGATGAGCTTGAAGCGTATCTTGGACAGTCAAGAGCGTGGGAGGGAGTATTCGGCGTCTCCTATGGAGTTCCGATAAAGGAAGATTTATCGCTTGGGCTCAGCGCAAAATACATACACAGCGTTCTTGATCAAGCGTCAGGCGGTGTGGGGCAGACATTTGCGATTGACGCAGGGGTATTAAAAAGAAATTTTCTAATTAACAAATTCGACGTAGGATTTATGCTCCAAAACATGGGGCCTAAAATCTACTATCTTACCCCCGAAGAGGCTGACCCTATCCCGTTTTCGCTTCGTCTTGGAACAGCTTACCGTCCTATCCAAACCCCTTTTCACGAACTGACGCTTGTAATGGATATGTACAGAGAGGTTGTGAAAACCTATTCGGACAAAGGCCCGGATCCTTTTTGGAAAGCGTTGTGGACAGGCATGCTCAACGATAAGGACGAAGATTTCAAATGGCAGATGCAGATGATAAACGTGAGTACCGGGTTGGAATACATGTACGCCGACTTTATGGCTCTTCGCAGCGGTCTTTTGGTTGACTATCTTGGTGAGCGTTTTGAGCTCTCGCTTGGACTTGGGGTAAAGTACGCAAATATCAATTTTGACTTCTCATACATTTACGCGCCGGAAGATTTCATGGGCGGCTTAATGCGTACCATGAACAAAAACAAAGACGGAGCGAGCGGCGTGCGCGACGGACAGTGGAGATTGTCATTTTTGTTTAATATGTAATCACAGCGGACGTCAAAACAAACCGCGATGGGTTAAAACCCTCCGCTGCAGTCTTAGCTCCCCTAATGGGGGCGCTGGAAAAATAGAAAAATATTTGTCTGTACAATGGAATCTAGAAAGTGTGCATTTGATGTCAAAACGTTTTTTTTACCTCTTTTTACTGACTCTGTTTCTTTGCAGTTTCCACGTACACGCCCAAAGCGGATCGTTTAAATCAAGAAATTCACTTTTAAAAAGCACATCCTCAAAAAATTTGGTAAAAACAGCCGCGGACTATCAGTGGTCAATAAATTTTCCAAAACACAGCAGTGATAAAGACACTCTGCACATAATAGCGATACGCGTGGAATTTCAGAGAAACGACACCTCCGCGCTTACAACAGGAAACGGACTTTTTGGAATACGGGGCTCTAATTCAAGAGAGGAACAGAGGTATTATCAGGACAGTACTTACAAATTTGATAATCTGCCCCACGACTACAGCTACTTTCATAATCAACTGACAGCTCTTAGAAACTACTACAATAAAGTGTCACGCGGAAAACTTGAACTCGCGCACTCGCTATATCCCGCGGGCAGAGGCGAAACCGGCATCAGCGTCCCTCACACTATGACGCACTACTCGCCCGGCTGGAAACGCAGAGAAGAAAATATCAATCAGTACTGGGACAGAAAAACTCATGGGTTAATGACTTTTGTAAAAGACGCGGTAACGGCTGCGGCAAACGACGCAAACTCTCCCTTTGCAAATTTAGAGCAGGAGGACGGAGTTCTGTGGCATACAGATGATACGGGAACTAAAAGGAAAGCTGTTATCCTTATTTTTCACGCCGGCGCCTCTTATCTCACAGACGGCGGTTTAGACGGCCCCGCTGGCGCAAATACACCGTCGGATATGATCGACGCGTTTATTGACAGAGAGTTCTTTAAATACTTTAAGGATACTTTGGGACTTGGCGCGGCAGGAATCACCGTAAGAGGCAAAGACAACAAGGATATTTTGATTGACGAAGTGATGATGTGCTCCGAAACCTCGAATCAGGATGGACTTAACTGGGGGATACAGGGTATTCTTGTTAATCAGATGGCCCGCCAGCTTGGTATTCCAGATCTTTTCTCTACGTCAAGCGGAGTTACCGCCATAGGCGCTTTTTGCATTATGGACTTTGCGGGCTACTCCGCGGGACAGGGATTTATACCCCCCTACCCCAGCGCGTGGGTGCGGGCGTTTATGGGATGGGATACCCCGCGCACCGCGGGAGCGGGCGGCTCGTTCAATGTAAGAGCTCTGAGCGCTTCTTTTGATTCACCCCGAAATAATGATACTACCATACTGCTCATACCAATTAACAATAACGAATACTATCTTGTTGAAAACAGGCAGCGCAATCTCAGCGGTGATCAAAATGTTTTCGGATACGATGGAACCGTAATAAAAGCCTACCCGTTCAATGTAAACGTAGAAGCCAATGTTAAAACTCTATCAGACACGTCAAACGTTATATTGGAAGCGAAGAATAACGACGTAAGTCTCCCCGCTTCCGGGATATTAGTCTGGCACGTTGACGAACGGATAATAAGACAGCGCATGAATTATAATTTTGTCAATGCTGATTCGTCA
Organism: Chitinispirillia bacterium; assembly: GCA_009784115.1. GTDB lineage: Bacteria > Fibrobacterota > Chitinivibrionia > Chitinivibrionales > Chitinispirillaceae > WRCH01. The sequence continues at coordinate 2,159 of WRCH01000093.1, read as the reverse complement.
TACCGCGGAGTACGCCTTGTAGAGGCGGACGGTCTTAACGTTCTTGGCGTTGAGTTTACAGATATGTTTTATCAGGCCGCGTTTGATTACGGCGGCGCGAACTATGTTTTTCCGCACAGGACGGTAAAAGGTAATAATCCGGGCGGTCTTGTTGATTCAATGGGGCCTTACAGCCGCCCCTCAACACGGGCGAATGACGGCGGGCACAGTTACCTTAATCTTAAATTCAATTATTCGAACGATTCACCGCGGCAGGAGCGCACGTTAAGTTTTCAAAATGATACTATCATTAATTTTTCAGACAGTATTTTCAGGGTTGATATAGGTTATTATCGTAATTATCTGAAAGACGGCTGGCCCCGCCGGGCTGCGCCGGATAAATTTTTTGATCCGCTTATCACCGAAATATCAGTATCACCAACAAGCAAAGATAACGTATTTGCGTTATTGAGTGAGTCTGGAAAATTTTATCTTTTTTCTTTAGGTGATAACAAACAGGAATCTTACGGCGATAAAGAAACTGATCTGTATCATATAAATTTTAAAGGCGATACCGTAAGCAGTTCACGCGTAAAATATTTTGATGATCTTAATAGTGACGGTGTATTTACTTTTCCGACAGCGATTGCGAATAAAATTTTTATCCCCGCAAAAAATTCTAAACTGCATATCTATAATTCTGCGGATATTAGCGATAAAAAAGTTATTGATCTGCCCGCCGCACCATCAAGTTATGTCAGCGGTATCAGCAGTGATATGTGGGTAGTAGGATTAGCCAATGGTCAAGTAGTTACAGGCTCTGCAGCTGTTAATATCACAAATACAATAATCCTCAATTCAAGATCACCGGTAAACGCTATTGCGGCTTTAAAGTCAGAGGATGATGACGGAATATTTGCCGTTATGCAGGAAGACGGTACGCTGTCAATAATCAACGGCAATTTGACTGCCGTCAGACAGGCAAGAGTCAGAAACGGAATCGGCCCCTTTACAATAGTCACCGGCGATCTTGACAAATGCGGCAAAAGCGAAATCGTGGTATCAGACAGCAGACAGGGGCTGTGGGTCTATAATCAGGATCTTCGATTAGCGCGGGGATGGAGTGAAAATCCCAACGACTGGGCCAACGCCTACCATATCGATCCGCAAAACCGCAAAGGCCGCGAGTGGTATACAAAAAACTTCTCAGCCCCCGCTCTTGCGGACATTAACCGCAGCGGCAATCTTGACATTGTGGTCAGCGGAACAAACGGCATATACGCTCTCAACAGCAGAGGCGCGCTTTTAAGCAGATGGCCCGCGTATCTTGACAACCGGTACTGGTATCAGCGCGGCAGCGTTACAACTTCGCCGATTGTCGTGTCCGACAACAGCAATCAGCCGTTAATTCTCTTCTCCTCCCCTACCGGAGAACGGGCGACTTTTTCAATAACAAAAATTGAGAGCGCTGATAAAAACAGGGGTGTCGTGACTTTCAGAAGAGATGACGGCACTCTTGACAGTTTGTGGGATATCGGCGCGTCAACTATAGATACTATTCTAACAATCGGTGATTCGCTTATCTACCCTTATATCTTACCGGGCGGATTTGTTGACGCGCTTGGCGCGGACGCGAGACGTCCTTTAAAAAAAATGAACACATGGGCAATACAGCAGTCCCGCTGGCCGCTCTCCGCGGGAGCTCCGGTAACCGCTTCGCCGCTTATTTACCGCACTCAAAACGATCCGGTGCCTGATCTCTTTGCGGCTGCAAGTTCCGGGATGATTTACAGATGGAAATTAGACGGAATTCTCACCGATTCGTTGTACTGGCCGCAAAACGGTTTTGACGCCGCGCGTTCATTTGCTTACGGCGGAGTGCAGACTCAGCAAAAAGATATCGTTGTCGTAAAAGATCCTATTACATTTTGGAATTATCCCAATCCTACGTCAAGGGATGACGCGTACACTACGTTCAAATATCAATTCAACGGAAGAGCGGCAAATGTCCGGCTTGACATTCACACAATCACCGGAAAACGGATGGATACTTTTAGAAATTTGAGCGGCGATTTCCCCGACTGGAATGAGTTCAAAGTCAACTTAAGAAAATACGGGCCGGGGATTTACAGATGCAGGATGGAAGCGACTATAGGCGGCAAAAAATATTCTAAACAATG
>WRCH01000092.1 GCA_009784115.1 Chitinispirillia bacterium | reverse complement strand
GACCACAGCCCTATCGATTGTATGGCGGGATACGCCCCTCTAAAGATAAAGAAGCATATAAGCGCCACCGCGCCTATTGATATAAGCGAACAGAGCAGGAAAAAATATTCCGCTATTTTCTCTCTAATCTCATTCATCTATTTTACATCATCCCAGCTGCGAATCTCGCCCTTAAAAATTTTTTTCACCATTTCAGATGAAATCTCATTAATAGGATTATCTCTATTGACAATCACAGCAATCGCGTCAAGCGCAAACGTGCGTCCGATAAGCCTCTCTGCCTCGTCGGCCTTGAGATCGCGGGAGCTCAGCGCGAGATTGCTCTTTGCGCTTAAACAATCTCTGATGCCGGCGGATGAACCGTTATAGTTAATCTCAATTTTCACATCGGGATTCAACGCGATATACTCTTCCCTGAGCCGCTCAATAACCTTTTCGACCGACGTAGAACCTGAGATTGTCAATTTACCGGCGAGACCTTTTGTGACGGTAAAAACTGACGCCGTGTCATTATATTTGATATAGTCTACTCGCGAGACGATTTCCTGCCCCTGCTTGGAATCAAGAAACTTAATAAAATCCGCCGCAAGCTGATTAGAACTGTTTTTTTCCGTTACAATTACAAACGGACGCGATAAATTGTAAGTACCGGCCTTAACATTCTCTCCGTTAGCCTCAACCCCGTCTATAACAAGCGCTTTTACTCTGTTTGTCAGAGAACCAAGGGAGGTATACCCGATCGCTCTTCTGTCAACCTCAACCTTTGAAGCCGCCTCGTCTGTAGAACTTACTATCACCGCCTCACGGAAAAGCACATTGGTTTTACCGTCGGTTATCTCCATAAGCTCATCAAACGCGCCCCTTGTCCCCGAACTCTCTTCACGGGAGATCACGGTGATCTCGGTATTACCGCCCTTAGAGCATCCCGCTCCAAAAAACAGTGATGTGAAAATCAGTGATAAGGCAAGCGTAAACCCAAAAAACAGACTCTTTTTCACACAACCCCCTTCGTTTAAAAGTGATCATCCACTTAAAAGATACTTGATATATGTTTTTTGATTATGAAATTTGTGTAAAATCTGTGTAAAACCTGTCTGCTCTATACGTAATTTCAAAAACTATTCAAAAGATTTAATATCTGACCATCGTATTTTTTTACTTCGCACTCTATTAAAATCCGCTTCTTATCATAGCGTCCTCAAGAAAGCAGAGCCGTATCTTTGACAGAAACCCTGTCTGAATTTATCTGTATTACCTAACTATTAATATAGTATTATCCTAATTACTATGTTACTGTCCTTATTGTCTTTTGTTATTTTTATTGTTGCTGCTATTACCATAAAAGGAGCCGCTTCCATGCCGTTAAAACGATTAAGCGCCGTGATACTTGTCTTAGCGGGTTTGTTTGTGCAAACCGCGTTTTCTCAGAGCACTCTTACCGTAGCGAAAAGCGGCGCCATGCACACTACCGTTCAGGCAGCTGTAAACGCGGCTAAGAGCGGTGATGTAATTGAGATTATTGATCTTGGGATTTATGACGAACAGGTGACTGTTGACAGCACGAAAAGCGGGATCACTATACGGTCAAGGAATCCTTTGAACCGGGGGAAGCCGATTATCAGGTATCAGGATACTACTAACAGAAGTCCAAAAAATCCTGCGGAAGTTCAAAACCCTGCGCTTGCCCGTCAATTTGAGACGTGCGGCGCTTTGCGTATTCTTGGCGCGTATAATATAACGATTGATGGGATAATAGTTGACGGCGGCGTTGCGGCTCCGTTTGCATGGCACGGTGTTTGGGAGTATACAAACCCTCTTTTTCACGGCAACGCGGCTATTACGATTGTTAAAGCCGGCAATACCGTTATAAGAAACAGCGAGCTTCGCTTCGCTTACTTTGGGATTCATGTTAAAGACAGAAACATTGGCGGAGCTTTTGGATTTACAGACATTGGTAACTCTCAAAACGATATAGTCCGGCTGTCCGGTTTCGGACAAACCGGAAATCATCTGTTTGAATACAACCGTATTCATACTAATTCTGTAGGCGTTTACTTTGAAAGTTCGTGGGACTTGGGGTCTACGGTTCGTTATAATCTTATTTTCAATAATTTTCATCAGTCAATAACTAACATGCCAAATATCGCGCAAGGGGAACAAACTGCCGGCGGTATCGGATTTAAAAATAATTACCTTTCGCCCGTTGCCATTTACAATAATACATTTTATAACAATAATATGAATTTTATGGGTAACTGGCAGGTTGGCGCTCAGCATCTGATTTTCAACAATATTTTGGGACGGTCAAACCGCGCGCAGGGGACGGATCCTAATCTTAGTCATTTTGATTTGACTCCTCGTTTCCGCAATCGTTTGCATAATAGCGTGATGTCTGCGCAGAAATCAATTCAGCTTCAAACTCAAAATATTCAGGTACCTTTTGATCCTAGTAACATATGCGGCGGAGACGCGCCTGTCACTCTAATTATGGGGCCTATGGATATCATAAATGGTATTGAAGGCGTTCCCGCTACGCAGACGCAATTTGCGCATCCTATATGTCCGGAGTTTTCTCAATCTTTCAACTCTGTGGCTCCCGGCACGTTGGTTCCCACTTTTCCTAACGGCAACGTGCGGTGGCTTCAGGTAGAGGGCTTCACACAAGGTGCATTGAGTTTGCCTCTCTTGTTTCAATCTGTAAATCCCGAAAACAATAATTTCCTGCATCCCAACTGGGAGCATCCGCAGGTTACAGAGTTTATACTGGGCAAAGGCTGGGCGGCTCCCGGTATGTTTGACGGCGCAGGAGAGCTGCCCGATTTGGGCGCTGTACAGTCGCGCGCCCGTCAAAATACAGTGGCAAGAATTACGCCGACCGGCATGGTTATGGTGAACGGAACAAGCGCCGAAGTCAAATTTGCTGTAAACGTAGAAAAAGGCCAATTGAATAATCCGGCAGTAACATTTATCCGCTGGATTTCGCCGATTTCCGATGCTGCGAATAATTGGGGAAATAACGCGGAGATAATCCCGGCAGCGTCCATAATGGGTACCGGCACTACTCATCCGATTACTGTTCCGCCCGGTACTGTTTTGCATACAGACGGTCGGACCAACACTATCAATTTCACACTCCCGACTGCCCCGTCATCCTCAGATAACCAGTATGGTTTCTTTGAGATCGTTATAGAGGGCATAGACGCGTCCGGTAATAAGGTCACAACAGATATAGGATTTCTGCCGTTCCGTACGCTTCGCCATCGTCTTGAAATTATGGTGTTTCCTCCCGACGGCCCTATGACCGAAGCCACTGCACTGCGGGAAGTAGTTGCCGGCCTGCCGGTAAGAATTCGCGTTCAGCCTGTGGAGATAGGAACGGGAGTTAGTACACCTCTCTCAACACTTAATCTATCGCTTCTTTCCGACCCTGTCCAAGCCCAATTGCGGTTTGCGGACACTCACCAACCGCTGACACAACTCACGAATTTGAGCGTTACCGGCGGTTCGCCTTATGTAGCCAACGTCTATTTTACAAGAGCCGGCGAAGAGACAATAAGCGCGGCCGCTTCTGCCGCGGCGGCCGGTTCGCAAATTGCCTTTCACGGAACAGCCAACATAAAAGTCAACGCGGGATACAATACAAACCGACTCTACATGTTTTTCAGTGATGATAAAGATGACGATACTGATGTTAGAAGCTACCATAATCCCCAAACAGGAATCAACGCGCTGACAGATACGAGAGTGCGTGCGGCAATTAAGGCGGCAAACAGCAATGGCAGGGTAATTGATTCCGATTACACGGTGTGTGTAAGCGCTTCTCGCTCAGATTCTTCTATTGAATTTTACGAACACGAGGACTCATCTGAACCAATCGGCGCCGGCCAAATTTCTTTGAGACTTAATAGAGGCAAGGGTGTAGTGTGGGTTTCATCGGCTGTTGACGTAAGTAACATATGTATTACAGCCGCGGAGGGTACCTGCGGCTTTCCGGCTCATTCAATTTTCGCCTCTGAGCCAAGATGCGGCGTCTCATTTACCGCACCGGGAACAGAGGTGCCTAAGCTCGTTTCGGCGAACAGCTTTTACTCCAATATCAGCATAAACGGTTCACCGGTTAACTTTGTGAATTTTCTTTCGGCTGAGTTTACAACACCTGTAATCATCAATTGGCTTGACTCTTTGCATGTTAAGTTTTCCGGTACAAATATTACCGCAGGCGCCAAGGTCTCAGAAATCACCGAGGCAATAGAGATCTTCAGCGGCAGGCCGGTTATCGGCGTCAATCTTCCTTTGGCGTTTCCTGACGTGTTCGGCGGTAACGCGGCCGCTCTGCGTAACTTAACAGGCGGCAATATGGAGCTTACCGTCACTTTTAACAGAGATAATTCCATAAGTGAACATTGGGATAACATAACCGCCGTGATTAATGACAAGGCGGCGCCCGTGCTTGTTTTTAACGGTGATCTCATGGATATTGAGGATGACAGTTTTGCCGGTGCGGTGCTTAGAGTCGGCAGGTCAAATAAAGACGGCAGTTTTGACAGAGACACTCTTATAGTTATTTACTCTGAGGAGTTGCGCAGCAGTTTCAAAGAGGTAAAACATCCGCTGCTTTTCGAGCGGTGGGATGACGGCGAGCGCAAAGGCGCCCCCGCCCTTACGTTTAATGACAGCCGTATCATAGACGGTTCGGACGGCAGAAAATGGCACGAGGCTGTCTACCTTGTTCCGGAGGGCGGATTCGGGTTTACAAGCGGTCCGTATCTCACAATTTGGGACTCTGTCTCAATTAATCCCTCCGCGCCATATATCGCAGACTTAGCGAATAACGAACAGAAAAGCGCAAACAAAAGAATCGCTGTAAGAATTCAAAAGGACGGACGGCTCTTGTCTAAACGCGAAGCGCCGGGCCGCAAAGTACCGCCGCAAGATGAAATTCCAGCGTTGTCAATTACATCCGGTGAGTTTACCGCAGGGCCTAATCCGGCAGACAGAAAATCGGGCGTCCTCAATTTCTTCTATCAAGGCACAGGCATAAATCACACAAAGCTCTCTATCTATGACGCATCGGGCAATCTCGTAAGAAAGATTAACATAAGAGACAACAGCGGCAAAACAGAAAAACGCATAGTAGCCGCGTGGGATCTCAAAGATTCAAGGAGACGCACAGTCTCAGAAGGAACTTATGTCGTTAGAGGAACTCTTATAACAAAGGATGGCAAGAGAGAGAGAATCTCGCTATTGATAGGCGTGAGGTAACATCCGGCGGCCCAACGGGCCATAATCACTAACCCGCGGCAGCGCCGTGGGGTCAGCGTGGGGGTCAGCGCGGTATGATCTGCGGGATAACCGCAGGCCGCTACATCTCCTCCCCAAAAAACTTCCCGAAAGCGTCATCCAACTCACCATCGCCGGGGACAATCATCTCACCGTCTTCATCTTCAAATTGATAAGCGTCCATATAATTATCCTGTTCCGCAATCGCCTCATCCGCCTGTTTGTCAAATGTATCAGCGGATAGTACCCAACCGGCGGCGCCGTATCCGCTTTCGTTTTGAAAATTGTCATCCGAAAACTTGCTGAACGCGATATCACCGATCGACACTCCGTCAATTTGCCGCGAGTTGTGCGACGCGAGATTATCGCTCATAATAACTTGCGGATTATCTGTACTGTCAGCCTTGCCGCCTTGACAGCCGCAAATTCCGGCGGTTCCGTAAAACAGATTTTTTTGAACTATGCAGGATGCACCCAGTTCTACAATTATCCCGCTGCCGTTATCGGCGCCGCCGCAGTTAATTACTGTATTATTCTGAATAAAAAGATTTTCAGCCGGCTCTGAAATTCCCAAAACACCGCAAGCCGTTACCGCCGCGAATTGACATCTGACAAAACAGTTGTTGATGACTGTATGTCCGGCGCCGTTAACGGTTATGCCCAAAGAACTTGCGGATACGCGGTTGTTTTCTACTATGGAATAACCGCCCCTGGCAAGCGCAATGCCCGCAGATGCGCAGCCCGCAATAAGATTACCGCGTATTTGAACATCCCCGCACGTTACCGCTATCCCTGCAAAACTGCAATTCTCTATCTTGTTATACTCCGCTATGTGGCCGCTTTCAAACTCCGGGAGTGTACCGGCGCCAAAGATAACCGCTTTATCATAATTACAAAAATTATTGCGCCTGATAATATGATTCGTCAGCGGGTTATCGCTGTCACCGTCAGAAACCATAAGGCCAACCACAACGTTTTTTGCGGAAAGCTCATCTGCACTGTTTAAATTTGAACGGATAAAGTTACAACTCTCAACCAAATTAAACCGCGCGCCGGATCCGCCGAAGTAAAACGTGCAGGAAGCCTTATCCGTACTGCCGCAGTCAATAAAATTAATATTATGAAAACGGTTGCGCAGACAATTGCCGACTACATAAATCGCTCCATTAGGCGCATTCTTAAAAGTCAACCCCGAAACCACAAGGTCGGATGTATCATAAAAATACCAGCATCCCCGTTCAATTATTACTTCACCCGTGCCCGACGCGGTAATGTGAACAGGCTCTTTTATAGTGCCGGAGATCTCTATAGTTTCATCGCCGTCATAAATGCCGGGCATTAAAATTACATTTTGTCCGGGAGCCGCTTTTTTGAGAGCCGCCGAGATTGACGAAAACGGATTTTCGTACGTCCCCATATCCGAGCCGTCTGAATCCGCGCAAACCCAAATGTTACGCGGATCTTCTGTGTCGGATTTTTGTTCTGTGTTGTTTGTCATTGTGTAAATTCTGCTTTTTATCCTGTGATTATAAACCGCAAGGGGTTGAAACCCCTTGCTACACGCTTCGCTCCCCTAAAGGGGCGCGGGAGCAGAACTATACCGCTTCACGGCATATGTTCTACTCTTTAGCTTCTGACGGCGCTTTATCGCCTTTTTTCTTCAAATATTTCGATACGCTTTTTATCGCCTCAGGAGCCAGCGACAGGAGCAATTTCTCTAAGGTCGGTTCGCTGTCTTCCAGTGAGAGCACTTCTACCTTATCTTTGCATATCGAAATAAAAGCTACGGGGGTAACGTTTATGCCGCCGCCCGTTCCGGCGCCGTCGCTGTCGCCGCCCTTGCCGCTGCCGCCTCCGGCGGCAAAACCGACAGATACTTTTGACACAGGGATGAGCGTAACCTCACCCGCTTTTACAGGCTCCCCGATCACAGTCTCAGTCTTTGCAATGTACTGTATATGATCAAGCGCCGTCTTGACAACTTCCGAAAGGGCCATCCTCTCCTCCTCATGTAAGGGCGGCCGTCCCCGGCCGTCCGTTTCCCTATCAATCTATCATAATAAAGAAATATACAATATTGAGCCATGATATGTTTTATTTTAATATTATTGTAATAAATGTATGATATCTCGTTTCCGTTAAACGGGAGCGATATCTCATGCGCTCCCATTTTCATTATGACAGCAGTATTCACAGGAGGGTCGCGGATATGTATATCGTCCATGTAGCTTCAGAGTGTGCGCCGGTAGCAAAGGTCGGAGGGCTTGCCGATGTGATTTTCGGCCTCTCATGGGAACACGCCATAAGAGGACACGATGTAGAGATCATTGTTCCAAAATACGATTGTATGCGCTACGATCACGTTTGGGGAATGAGCGTAAGCCACAGCGATCTGTGGGTGCCCTGGTTCGGCGGCTCGATAAATTGCACCGTGTGGTTTGGATTTGTCCACGGGCGCAAAGTCTTTTTTATTGACCCTCACTCAAACGATAACTTTTTTAACCGCAGAACTTTTTACGGCTGCCACGACGACGTAATGCGCTACGCTTTCTTCTGTAAAGCGGCGCTTGAGTTCATGCTCAAAAGCGGCAAACGGCCCGACGTCATTCACTGTCACGACTGGCAGACGGGACTCTTGCCTGTACTTCTCGCGGAAGTATATCAGCATCACGGAATGGGAGCGCAGAGAGTTTGCTACACCGTTCACAACTTTAAACATCAGGGAATTTTTGGCCGTGATATTCTTGACGCAACAGGGCTTGGCCGCCATGACTACTACTTCAGCCCAACGCAGCTGCGCGATGATCATAACGCCGCTGTGTTAAACTGTATGAAGGGCGGCATAGTATACTCAAACTTTGTAACCACCGTCTCCCCCAAGCACGCGTGGGAAGCGCGCCACACGCCGCAGGGGCATGGGCTTGGCGGTACGCTCAACGCGCATCAGGGCAAGTTCGGCGGGATTCTTAACGGGGTGGATTATAACACATGGAACCCTGAGCTTGACGGGTTTTTACCGTGCAGATACGGAATAGAAACTCTTGATGACAAATACCACAACAAAGACGCTCTGCGCGACCGGTTTTGGTTATACAAAAGCGACAAGCCGATAATCTCTTATGTCGGGCGGCTTGACGATCAAAAGGGACTCGATCTCATTTGCCACGCGGCGCATTACGCCTTGTCAAAAGGAGCGCAGTTTGTTCTTTTGGGATCACCGTCAAATAACGTAATCTATAACCAGTTCGCGCATTTGAGAAATCAGCTCGGTCAAAGTGTAGACTGCCACATAGAACTCGGCTTTAACGAAGAGCTGTCTCACTTGATTTATTCGGGATCAGATATGATGATCGTACCAAGCGTATTTGAGCCTTGCGGACTATCTCAATTGATAGCTCTGCGTTACGGCACAGTGCCTATCGTACGCAGTGTAGGCGGTCTTGCCGATACGGTGTTTGACAAAGACCACGCCCACGCGGATTTGAGCGCGCGCAACGGTTTCACCTTTAACGACCTTAACAATCAGGGATTAGAATCGGCCATGAACAGGGCGATCAGTCTTTACTACGATTATCCCGGGCATTTCCGTATACTTATGGCAAACGGTATGAGATCGGATTACTCCTGGAATCATCCGGGGACGCATTATATGAATATTTATGATTTGATCAGACACAAATAAGAAAGGATACTGAAAAATGCAGGAAATTATCGACGGACTACCCAATATCACCTCTTTCAAAGAGGTAGAAAAAGCGATCAAAGAGAGAGATAAATCCGTACTCTCACCATCGGCAAAAAATAAAGTTAATTTTGGCAGCATCAGAAGCGCCTGCGCCATCGCGCTGCACATGCAGCAGCCTCTTATCCCCGCTGGCGGCGGTGATCTTCGTACTGCCGATATCATAAGCAATCTTCAATACATGATGGATAATCAGGGCATAGGCGACAACCACAACGCCCCTGTGTTCCACTGGTGTTATAAGCGTATTGGTGAGTTTATCCCGCAGCTTGTAGGCGAAGGCAAGGAGCCGCGCGCTATGCTTGAGTATTCGGGTGAGCTTCTCTACGGACTGCGCAAAATGGGACTCAATGATGTGTTTGACAATCTGATAAGAATCACTACAGACCCCGCTTATTATCACTGCGTAGAGTGGCTCGGATGCCCTTGGGGACACGCGGTCGCGCCGTCAACCCCTGTGCAGGATTATAGACTGAATGTCAAGGCGTGGCAGAGTAATTTCGCCGCGATTTTTGGTATGGACGCGCTCAAGCGCGTGCGCGGATTTTCACCATCCGAGATGGCTCTGCCAAATCACCCCGACACCGCTTACGAGTTTGTAAAGACACTGCGCGACTGCGGCTTTACATGGGTGCTTGTTCAGGAACACACTGTAGAGCGTCCGGACAATGGTCACGGCGTCGAAAATAAACATATCCCTCATAGATTAGTATGCAGAAATTCAAACGGCGATGAAGCGAGCATCATCGCGATAATAAAAACTCAGGGCAGCGACACTAAACTTGTAGCGCAGATGCAGCCTTACTACGAAGCGAAAAGCCTCTCGCGCGCCACTCTCAACGGTAAAGAGATTCCGCAGCTGGTAACGCAAATCGCGGACGGCGAAAACGGCGGCGTCATGATGAACGAGTTCCCGCCGAAATTCATGGAAGTATCGCGTGAGTCAACCGGTTCAGATACGCCTATGATGAACGCGACAGAGTATCTTGAACATTTAGAGTCTATGGGAATAACCGAAAAAGATTTCCCTGTTGTCCAGCCGCTCTTTCAAAAGAGAATTTGGGACAGAATGAAAGCGGGCTGTACAGACGCTAAAAAGAAACTCGCGGAGACTATCGACGAGCTTAAAAAGGAAGACGGCCGTTTCCACATGGACGGCGGCAGCTGGACGAGTGATCTATCATGGGTGAACGGATACCAAAACGTTCTTGATCCTATGAACCAGCTAAGCGCAAAGTTCGCGCAAAAAGTGCTGAACTCAAAAGTATCGCAGGATGCCCCGAAGTACAGAAACGCGGTGTTTCATCTATTGGTTTCGCAGACAAGCTGCTTTCGCTACTGGGGTCAGGGTACGTGGACCGATTACGCGAGAGAGATTTGCAGGCGCGGGATGGAGATTATAGATAATGATTTTTAATAGTGTGGAGTGTAGAGAGATGAGAGTGGAGTTAACGCCAAAATCAATACAAAAAATACTCCACACTTTACTATAGACACTTCACTCTTTCTTAAATTAAAACGGGGCTGTCTCTAAAAAAG
>WRCH01000091.1 GCA_009784115.1 Chitinispirillia bacterium | reverse complement strand
CTCATGCCTTAGATACTCAGCGAGTTCGCTTTCGGTAAAATTCAGATCGGTATCGTTTATTTCAGAGATGAATCCCTTTATCTGAAGAGTGTCGATATTTACTTTAGGCATATCGCGGCAAATTATTACCATTACCGAGTTAGCCGGAAGTTTTTTTAATATCCGCTCAAAAAAGCAGAGCACCGGCGGCTCTTTTATAAGATGAAAGTCGTCCCATATGATCAGGCACGGTTTGCCCATCAGCGCGTTATTTCTAATGCTTGTAAAACGGTTTAATTTTTCCGTTGTGTCCGGAAACCCGATCTTGCGGTATTCGTCGGTGATGAGCATATTGGAGAACTGCTCGGTTGCTTTTAAAAAACTCTCCCAAAAGCGGGCGGCTGAGTTATCCTGTTCATTAATCTGCAGCCATGCGGACTGCAGTTTTTTATCCCGTATAAAATCAGCGACAGCCTGTGTTTTACCGCATCCCGCTCCGGCACGCACCACAACGAGAGGGTTTTTCACAGCACTTGACAAGATATTATTAATACGAGGTCTTATCATGTTTTTCCGTTCCGCTTCGGTTAAAGCTTAATATATTATTGTATACCATGATTTGGCAAATTTTTTTGATAAAAATTTAGATATTTTTATCAATGTATAAAAACTTGTTTTAAATCAAAAAACAGGTGTATTTTCCGATTCTAATATGCCGAATTATTTAAAAACTTAGCATCTGTTACCAGTTTTTGGTGAATGATATATTATTATATTATACTGGTGTACGGCGTAATTTAACACGGCATCGCACGCAACTGCACGCAGGGTCGGCTCTGTTGCTTAGCGGCACAGTGCAGACTCGTGCCGTCATGCGGTATAATATGTGATCCATATAAAAATAAATATGGCGCAGAGCGGTTGCTATATATACTGAGTAACGGCATAAATCTACACCGCACCGCACGCAACTGCACGCAGGGCCGGCTCTGCTGCTTAGCGGCACAGTGTAGATTTATGCCGTAAAGCGGTATAGATTGATGATGATTTAACGGGGTTTTATCTACTTATGGAAAAGATGATTTTTTTAGTTGACGATAACTCGTCGAATCTTACCTCGGTTGAGGAGGTGCTCTCAAAGCAGTATCGAACCATAGCGCTCGCATCCGCGCCGCAGATGTTTGAGGCGTTAGAAAAATTCAGGCCGGATTTGATTCTGCTTGACGTCGATATGCTTGAGATGAGCGGGTTTGACGCAATGAAACGGCTCAAAAAGAGCGGCAAATACGCGGAAATCCCCGTAATATTTTTGACCGGCCGCAACGATACCGAAAGCGAGGCTTACGGAATCGAACTGGGCGCGGTGGATTTTATAATGAAGCCGTTCTCAAGGCCCGTGCTCTTAAACCGCATAAAAAATCATCTGCATATTGACGAAATGATACGCGAGCGTACCGCGCAGCTTCTTGAGCGTACCGAAAAACTGTCGCGCATACAAAACGGTATTGTAGGCACGATGGCCGACCTTGTTGAAAACCGCGACCAAAACACCGGCGGCCACATCGACCGCACAACGGTATACATGAAAACATTAATAGAAGCGATGCTGGCGCAGGGGCTTTACGCCGAAGAGATAAACGACTGGCAGGTTGATACGGTTGTTTCATCCGCGCGTCTGCACGATGTGGGAAAAATTGTGATCCCCGATTCTATTCTCAACAAGCCGGGGGCGCTCACAAAAGAGGAATTTGACATAATGAAAACTCACGCCATAGAGGGTGAGCGCATTATTAAAAAGACTATTTTACGGACAGGAGATTCAGAGTTCTTGCAGTATGCCAAGGTGATAGCGGTCTCCCACCACGAACGCTGGGACGGCGCCGGTTACCCGTTTGGTATGAAGGCGGCGGAGATTCCGCTTATGGGGCGCATAATGGCAGTCATTGACGTGTATGATGCCCTTGTTTCAGACAGGCCCTATAAAAAAGCGTTTCCGCACGAAGAGGCTATTAAAATAATAACAGACGCCGCGGGCAGGCATTTTGATCCTCAAATCGCCAAGGTTTTTGTGGAGATAAAAAAACGGATAGCGGATTTAAAGGCGAAGTTAGTATCGTAGAAGTGTGTTGGAAATTTGATTAGTGCATCTCGGAGGTATTGGATGAAAAAAAACGGTCTCTTAATCTGCTTATTACTTATGGCAACGCTGCTGTCTGTTCTGTTTTCCGGCTGTCGGAAAAATTGCCGTTACCAATATTGTGATCTTAAAATATACTCCTCATACCGTGATATTCCCGGCGTAACCGAAGAGGAGATCGCCGCCATAGAGGCGCTTAGAGAGCAGGGGCGCTCTTTCATATATGGAATGCCGCGGAGCAGCGAGGCGTTTAAAAATCGAAACGGTGAAATGAGATGTTTCAGCGGTTTAACCTGCGAGTGGCTCACGGAGCTTTTCGGGCTTACTTTCACTCCTGCCTTATACGAATGGAATAACCTGTTAAAGGGCCTTGAAAGCGGCGAAATATCCTTTACCGGTGAATTGACGCCTACTGAAGAGCGCCGCAAAGTTTATCACATGACCGGCGCCATAGCTTCACGTCCGGTTATGGTATTTCGTTTAGAGGGCGCGCGTCCGCTTTGGGAGATATCGGAGTCCCGCCGTCAGCGCAGCGGTTTTATCCGCGGTACCGCCACTATTAAGGCTGTAACTAATGAGATGGCGGAGGGGACATTTGAAATAGTCGAAATAGATGATATGTCTCTTGTTTACGATGCGCTTAAAAATGGGGAAATAGACGCGTTTTATTACAGCGAGGTGGCCCGGCTCCACTTTATTGAGCACATAGACATAAGCATTCAAAGATTCTATCCGCTGATCTTTATGCCGGTCTCCCTCTCAACTCAGGATTCCGCTCTCGCTCCCGTTATCTCAGTTGTGGACAAGGCGCTCAAAAATAACGGTTTGCAATATTTGACCAAACTTTACAACCAGTCACGCTGGGAATACATGAAATTCAAACTGCACAGCAGGTTGACAGAAGAGGAACACGATTACATAGTAAATAATCCGATAATACCGATCGGCGTTGATCCCGGTAACTATCCCAGCAGTTTTTATGACAGGCGCGAAAAGGCGTGGCGCGGCATCTCTCTTGACATTCTTGATGAAGTAGGGGCGCTCACCGGATTAACTTTCAAACGCGTTAACGATGAAAACGCGGCGTGGCCTCAAATATACCAAATGCTGAAAGACGGTGAGATAGCGCTTGTTCCCGAACTTGCCCAGTTTGACAAGCGCGAGGGCAGGTTTATATGGCCCCAAACAGTGCTTATGACCGACTATTATGTGCTTATTTCAAACATTGAGTACCCAAATATCAAGCCCAACGAAGTTTTATATGTTAAAGTGGGTCTTGTAAAAAATACCGATTATTTCGCCGTCTTCAAAAAATGGTTTCCAAACCATTCAAATACCGTTGAGTATGAAAGTATGGAAGACGCTTTTAACGCCCTTTTGCGCGGCGATGTCGATATGATTATGGCGAACCAAAAAAGCCTCCTTTACCTGACTCACTACTTGGAGCTCCCCAACTATAAGGCCAATGTTGTGTTTGACTACGCGGTAGATATAAAATTCGGACTCAATAAAGACGAAGAGATCCTGCGCTCCATAATTGATAAGGCGCTTGCCAGCATAGATCTGAGAAGTATCACCGATTACTGGATAAGAAAGACTTACGACTACCGCAGCAAGGTAGCGGAAGCGCAGGTTCCGTGGATTATTGGAGCCGCCATGCTCTCTTTATTTGCGCTGATTCTTATTGTCGTTATATCAAAGCGCAAGGTGATGGAGCATAGAATTGCCGCAGAGCGCGACGCGGCCGAGATAGCCAGCAAATCAAAATCCGCCTTTTTAGCCAACATGAGCCACGAGATACGTACGC
Organism: Chitinispirillia bacterium; assembly: GCA_009784115.1. GTDB lineage: Bacteria > Fibrobacterota > Chitinivibrionia > Chitinivibrionales > Chitinispirillaceae > WRCH01. The sequence goes on along the minus strand of WRCH01000091.1, from coordinate 6,856 downwards.
CGATGAACGCAATTCTGGGCGTTACGGAGATGCTGATACAAAACGGCGGGCTTAGCGAAGAGGTTGAAAATGGGCTTGACAAGATACACAGCTCCAGCGGTATGCTTCTTGGCATCATCAACGATATATTGGACTTTTCAAAAATTGAGGCGGGTAAATTAAATGTAACGCCAGCCGAATACAGTGTCGCAAGCATGATAAATGACACCGCGCAGCTTAACATAATGCGTATTGAGAGCAAACCCATTTTATTTGAGATTAAAATAGAGGATAATATTCCGGCAAAACTTTTCGGCGACGAACTCCGCATCAAGCAAATTCTTAATAATCTGTTGTCAAACGCGTTTAAATACACGAACTCAGGCAGGGTTACGCTTACCGTAGAAGCCAAATCTTTGGAACAGCCGCAAAATGAAGTAATGCTCGTGTTAAGCGTACAGGATACGGGGCACGGCATGACAAAGGAGCAGTTAGACAAACTCTTTGACGAGTACACCCGTTTCGAAGAGAAGAAGAACAGCGTTGAGGGAACCGGGCTCGGCCTCGCTATTACACAGCGCCTTGTGGTGCTTATGAACGGTAAAATTCACGTAGAGAGCACACCGGGCTTTGGAACACTGCTTGTTGTAAGCTTACCGCAGTCTAAGCTAGACGATGAAATATTAGGCGTTGACGTTGCGGAAAACTTACGGAAGTTCCGCGCCAACAACATCGTTCAAAATAAGATAAACCGCCACCTCGCGCGCGAACCCATGCCTTACGGAAGCGTTCTTATTGTTGACGATGTAGAGACAAATCTCTATGTAGCCGCCGGTCTTCTTAAACTCTACAGACTGCAGATAGATACGGCAATGAGCGGACGCGAAGCTATTGAAAAGATTAAAACCGGCAAGGTGTACGACATAATTTTTATGGACCACATGATGCCCGGAATGGACGGAATAGAGACGACAAAACGGATGCGCGGTATGGGATACGCAGACCCGATCGTTGCGCTGACGGCAAATGCTGTAACCGGACAGGCGGAGGTGTTTTTGCAGAACGGTTTTGCCGAATTCATCTCCAAGCCCATAGATATACGCCAGCTTAACTCCGTACTCAATAAACTTATCCGCGATAAGCAGCAGCCGGAAGTTATCGAGTATGCCCGCCAGCAGAAAATCAACGAGTTAAGCGGCGGCGCAAAGGTGCGCCCGCAGATGGATACGCTTCTTTTAGAGTCTTTTGTAAGAGACGCGCGCAAAGTTGTAATTATGCTTGAAGAGCAAAATAAAGAGAGCGGCTGGATTAAACGCGGGGATAATTTAAAAACATTTACAATTATGGTACACGGTATTAAAAGTTCTTTGAGAAGTATAGAGGAGGTAAAACTCTCCGAAGAGGCGTGCAAATTAGAAACTGCCGGACGGGAAAATAACATTGACGTGATAACAGCGTCGTCTCCCGGTTTTTTGAATGAACTGCGCGGACTTATAGAACAGATTGAACCGAAACAAAGCGAGCCGTTTGCAAGTGAGATTGACTTTATTGATGCCCCAGAGTTCCTTTACGCAAAGTTAGAGAAAATCCGGGGCGCCTGCGCCGACTATAGCAGAAAAAGCGCTTTGGATCTGAGTGCGGATGTTAATAATTGCTCAAAAAAAACAAGGGCGGTCATAACAGAGATAAAAGATTATGTGATTCAAAGCGAGTATGGAAAAGCAGAGCACGCGGCGGCGGTGTATATGGACGAGTTGTCTCCCGCGGCGCGCGGCGGTGAAATCGGCTCCGCCGGTAAAACCAAATCACGGTTTCATAACAGAGAGCTTGACGGGTTAGACATCGCTAAGGGATTAGAGCTGTATGAGGGCGATGAAGAGGCGTACCTGCGGGTTCTGCGCGCCTACATGACAGATCTCCGCTCCATGCTTTATTCAATTGAGGGGGTAAGCGGCAATAACCTTGTTGATTACGAGAGAACCGTTCACAGCATTAAAGGAATGAGCCGCAGTATTTTCGCACAAGGTTTGGGCGAAGACGCCGCGTCGCTTGAAACCGCGGCCAAAGAGGGCGATCTGAGCTTTATAAACAGCCGCAACAAAGGATTCCTTGACGACGTGAAAAAATTAGTTTTCGATTTGGAAAATATGATTTCGGCCATAGACGCCGAAAACGAAAAGCCCAAAAAGGATAAGCCGGACAAAAAATTACTTGCCGGTCTTTGCAATGCCTGTAAAGAGTTCAGCATGGACGGAGTTTTGGCGGCAATAGAAGAGATAGAAAAATATGATTATACAGAAGATGAGGGTTTAGCGGTTTGGCTTCGGGAGAACATTGACAGGATTAACTTCCGTCAAATCGTAGAGAGGCTTTCGGGCTCTCGGGAAGAACATACTGCATAGCGGCACAGTGTAGATTTATGCCGTTATGCAGTATATAAGATGATGGCCGCGGATGGATTTACGAACGAATAACCATATAAAGGGAGATAGCTGATTTATGAACGACGTTGTGAATAGCGTATTAGACAAAGCTAAACATAGCATACTTATTGTAGACGATCAGGAATCGGGCATTGTGGTGCTCAAAAAAATACTGGGCGCCGAGTATACCGTTTATACGGCTATGAACGGACAGGAAGCGATAGACATTGCGCTCGAATGTTTGCCCGACGTTATTCTGCTTGACATTTTGATGCTTGACATGACCGGATACGAGGTCATTTCGGTACTTAAAAGCACTAAGACGACAAAGGATACTCCCATTATTTTTCTAACGTCGCTTATGTGCAAAGAGGAAGAGGAGAAGGGGCTTGCGCTTGGGGCGGCGGACTATATAACCAAACCCTTCTCACCCGCTGTTGTAAAGATGCGTATTAAAAATCAGATAAATATGCTTGAACAGCTTAGTACGATTAAACGGCAGATGACAAATATTCAGCTGCTTGAATATGAGAACGTGAAAAATATGCTTGACTCATCGCCTCTTAGCTGTCAATTGTGGAATAAAAACTTTGAGCTGCTTGACTGTAACGAAGCTAATTTACAGCTCTTTAAACCTGAAAGTAAAAATTGTTTTTTAGCGGCGTTTCACCGGTTTTCACCCGAATATCAGCCGGACGGAACGCTCTCTTCAGAAAAAGCGTCAGCATATTTTAATGAAGCTATTGAGAAGGGTAAAGCTGTTTACGAGTATATGCATATCGATGCCGACGGTACCCCGGTACCCTGTGAAATAACATTAGTGCGCATAGAACTTCAAAGTGATTGTTTCATTGCGGCGTATGTAAAAGATCTGCGTGAACAGAAAGCTATGATAGAAGAGATTCTGCATCAGGAGGAGATAACCAGCAAATGATCAAAAACAAATTAACACGCAAATATCCCTTAATTATCATTATCACAGTGATAATGTTTCCCGTTATTTTTGGCTGCGCGGAGCGTAAAAGCAGAGATTTTGACAGGCCGCTGTTCACCTCATTCAGAGATATACCCGGCGTAACGGGCGAAGAGATCGCCGCTATTCTTGAGCTGCAAACCCGTGTAGACTCCTTTATTTATGCCGCAAACTACAGCACCGAAGCGTTTCACAAAGAAGGCAGCCCCGTAGAGGGATTCACCGCGCTTTTTTGCAGCTGGCTTTCGAAACTGTTCGGCATACCTTTTATACCCCGGACTGTCGAATGGGACGAATTAATTGACGGGTTAGAGAGCAAAACATTTGATTTTACAGGTGAGCTTACGGCGACCGACGAGCGGCGGAAAAAATACTTCATGACCGATGATATTATACAGCGTCAAATGATGTATGTACGTTTAAATAACAGTGTTCCGATTATGGAAATCGCTGAGAAGCGCCCTTTGCGGTATGTTTTTTTAGACGGCACAGTTACAATGGATGATATCCGTAAACATCGCAGTTATGAATTCGAAACGTTTTTCGTTGACGACTACTCACAGGCTTACCAAATGCTTGCGGACGGAAAAGCCGACGCTTTTTTTGACGAATCTTCCGCGGAGGCCGCTTTTGACGAATTCGGCGAGGTGAGCATTAATACTTTCTTCCCGATTATTTACAGCCCCGTCTCTCTTACAACGCAAAATCCGGAATTTAAGCCGATTATTGACGTAGTGCAAAAGGCGCTTGAGAACGGAGCTATCCACCACCTGACAAGGCTCTACAATCAGGGACAACGGGATTATCTGAGGCATAAACTCTTTATGGTTTTAACGCAGGAGGAGCGTGAATACATAAGAGACAATCCGGTTATTCCGTTTATCGCCGAGGCTGAAAACTATCCCTTAAGTTTTTTCGATCCCAGAACAAAACAGTGGGAAGGCATAGCCATTGATGTAATAAGCGAGATAGAGAGATTGACAGGGCTTAAATTTGAGCGCAAAAATGATGAAAACACAATTTGGGACATAGAGTTCGAAATGCTTAAAAGCGGCGCCGCCGCAATGATCACCGAACTTATTCCTTTGGAAGAGAGAGTTGGAGATTTCCTGTGGCCGGAAGTGATATTTTTCCGCGACCATTTCGCTCTTATCTCAAAAATGGAACATCATGACATAAACGTTAACGAAATATTATATCTTAAAACAGGAGTGGCCAGAAATACCGCTTACAGCACCTTCTTTAAAAGGTGGTTTCCAAATCACAGGAACATATACGAATTTGACGACGTGAACTTCGCTTTTGACGCTTTAGACCGCGGTGAAATAGACATGGTTATAGCAAGCGAAAACCAGCTTCTTATTATGACAAACTACCGCGAGCTTGTCGGGTATAAGGCAAATTTTGTCTTCCCCTACTATTTTAACTCGACTTTCGGATTTAACAAAGACGAAGTCGTTTTAGCTTCCATTTTCACAAAGGCTATGAGGCTCATAGACGTAGACGGTATTTCGGGAAGATGGCTGCGCAGAAATTACGACTACCGTATAAAGCTCGCTAAACAGCGTATCCCTTATATGGTAGGCGGCGGGATGCTTTTTATCGGACTTATTTTTTCAGTCATCCTCTTTGTCAGAAAGCGCAAAGAGGGGTTAGTGCTTGAAACGCTCGTTGAGAACCGTACAAAAGAGCTGATGGAAAACCAGCTAAAACTTATGGAAGCGGTAGAGACAGCGCAGGAGGCGAGCCGCACAAAAACCGCGTTTTTGGCCAATATGTCTCACGAGATAAGAACCCCCATGAACGCCATTATCGGTATGGCTGAAATTTTGGAGCACGAAAAACTTAATGATTATCAAAAGAGTCATGTGGAGGATATCAGGGTATCGGCGCGTTCGCTTTTGGGGATAATAAACGATATACTTGACATGTCAAAAATTGAGGCTGGAAAATTAGAGCTTAACCCGGCCGATTACTCTCTTAGTCAATTTATTGACAACATAGTCTCCATGTTTACCCATGTCGCCAAAAATAAAGGTCTTGAGTTTTTGGTTGACACGGCGGATAATCTTCCCGGCTATCTGTACGGAGATGATTTGAGACTGCGGCAGACTCTCACAAATATCTGCGGAAACGCCGTAAAATTTACAAAGAACGGTCACGTTAAATTGTCGGTATCAACCAAAGCCGATACGCTTGTCTTTAAAATCGAAGACACCGGTATGGGAATACGCAGGGAAGATCTACCCAAACTGTTCGACGCCTTTCAACAGGTTGACAGCGCCAATAACAGGAATGTTGTCGGAACCGGCCTGGGGCTTTCTATATGTAAATCATTTGTTGAGATGATGGGCGGCGAGATTACGGTTGAGAGCGAATACGGGCATGGTACGGCGTTTACAGTATCTATACCCATAGTTAAGGGTAACAGTGAAAATATCTCAAGCGGCGAAAATATGAAAGTTGAGGAGAACCTGAGCGCGCCGTCCGCGAGAATTTTAATTACAGATGATAACGAGTTTAACCTTAAAGTGGCAAGCGGTCTTTTGGGCTTGATGGATATAAAGGCTGAGATTGCGAATTCCGGTTTTAAAGCTGTCGAACTTGTAAAGCAAAACGATTACGACATCGTTTTCATGGATCACATGATGCCTGAAATGGACGGTATTGAGACCACGCAAAAGATAAGAAAACTCGGTTCAAAATATGAGATGATGACAATCATAGCCCTAACCGCAAACGCGGTGAAGGGCGCGCGTGAAATGTTTGCGCAAAACGGTTTTAACGACTTTATCTCAAAGCCTATAGATGTGAACGAGCTGCGCAGAATTGTGAAGAAACATCTGGCGCCGCAAAAAATTCAAACCGCTGTTAAGCCGGATGAATCACAAACCGCTTGTTCGGACGCGGAAGTAAGAGATAACTTTTTAGAGAAACTTCAAAAAATCGGCGATATCAATATTGAGATCGGACTTAGCCGCGTATCAAACATGGAGAGTATGTACCATGACGCGCTTGAGCTTTTCTACAAAAAACTTAACGGCGAACTCGATAAGCTCGCCGCCTCATTGGAAGACCGCAATCTCGCGAATTTCGCCATAACGGTTCACGCGATGAAATCGGCGCTTTCAACAATAGGCGCTATGGGGCTCTCAGAGCTCGCCGCAAAGCTTGAAGACGCTTCAAAGGAGAACAAATACGAATACTGCAACGATAACTTTCACCCTTTTGAGGAGAGGATGGCGGCTATGCATGAACAGCTGTCGGAAGTTTTTGTCAGCGATAAACCGGCCGGCGAAAGGGTAAAGGGCGATGAGTCTATGCTTAACGAAGCGGTAGAAAAAGCTCTTGCCGCAGCCGACGATTTCGACAGTGATCAGAGCGCCGCGATAATTAAAGAGCTTGTTAAATATGATTTTGGTGATAAACGTAATGCACTGCTTGAGAATGCGCTCGAGGCGCTTGGCGATTTTAACTGCGG
>WRCH01000090.1 GCA_009784115.1 Chitinispirillia bacterium | reverse complement strand
TGCATTGCTCACGACCCTACGTGCAGTTGCGTGCGGTGCAGTGTAGATTTATGCCATGTACCAGTATATATGTGAGTCATCCATGAGTACAGATTTGCATTAATCAACCCGCAAATAAAAAAGTTTTTCTACCACATCCCCTAAAACCAATATATATTATATATTATATTGTGTAATTGTCTGTTGACAGACTAAACTAAATCTGGACACCGCAATCTATGTGGGGGGCTCTATGCGTTTTCGTATATACTTACTGTTTGCATTTGCTGCAATTATCATCTGCCCTGTTGCTTCTGTGTCGCAGACTGCGCCGCCGTCAACAATATCGATAAATATAAACTCCGGTAACCCCGCATTTCCGTTTCCGCAGTTTTTGCCTTACGTGCATCCTACCGGAGATACTCTGCACAATTTAGGCACTCTTGCACTCAGCTCTCATGATGATGCAAGAATAGCGGCAGCGGGAATTACGCACGCGGAGATGGAGAAGTCTATTCGGGATGCTTATCGGATAATGATGAACCGGGCTCTGTATGTTCCTGTTAGAGGTGTTACCAATGTCGGCGGAACGCGGTATATAAGGTTTGTTTCAAAGTGCGGGGATTATAATTATAATAGTGTAGCGGAAGGCGGTTGCTCTGAGGGAGACGGTTACGCGATGATCGCAGCGGCCATGATGGGTGATAAAGTCACGTTTGACGGGTTATGGCTTTACGTTCATGACCACAGGATGAATAATGTAGTGCGGTATGGAGACGGGACAAGTACACCCCCGTATAGGTACAGTTCGCTTCCCACGGTTTATGCCGGAGCGAACGGTAATGAAGACAGTGCGGCGGACGGCGATTTCGATATCGCGCTGGGGCTCATGATCGCCCATATGCAGTGGGGGGACAATATGGGAATCAACGACTCGCGCGGAAATCCGATATCGTATAAAAACGATTTTATTAAATTCATCAGAGCTATAACCGATACGTTAATTAACACAGAAGCTCTCCCCGATCGCGAGCTTTTAACCGGTAACATCGGTTTTGACGGATATTTCAGAGGCGGCAACACCTGGGGTGAGTTCACCCGCTGGGCGGCGTCGCGAAGCAACCTTGAATCAATTGGAGTTATGAACACCAATCGGGTCTATCAGCCAAGCGGAACTTTACAATACATAGATTACACCGCTCAGGCATACTTCCGGCAGTTCGCCGAATATTTGAGGCGTGAACCCAATTCGAGCAGCGCGTACGGCTGGAACATCTCCCAATACGAGCGCGCCGCTGCGTCGAGCGACTGGCTCTTTGCGAAGCACCACGAACAGAGACCGGACAATATTCCGTTTGCTGGCACAGTGACAAAGGGTGGGGCGGGGGACACAACGGTAACGTTTGGTAATCTTCAAGAAGGCGAGGATTTCCGCGCGCCGTGGCGTACCGTACTTGACTATGTTTGGCACGGCAACCCTACTTACAGTTGGGACCCGATAAGGCATAGAGTAGTCCGCGAACGGCCAAATACCCACATGCGGGACGCGGGTAACCGCATGGCGCGCTGGTTGTGGGACAGACGGCAAGCGCCTTGGAATCAGGGCTGCGAAAGAATAATAGGCGAGGGGCTTTGGTGGGGGCCGTCGATGCTCAAGTATTTTTACACACCGCAGGGTACTAACCCAAATGCGTTCCCCCTCAACTGGGTGCACGGTACAGGCGCTCCGTCGGCGGTTACCTCGCAGAACTTTAACCTCATGGCGGAGATGTACAGGCAAGCTGAAATAACGTGGGATGCGATAGCAATCGGCGACGGGTATATAACGAGCATGCCGGACTACTTTCACGGTTTTTTCAGACTCTTAGGAATGATGGTGATGACTGGCAACCACCACGCCCCGCTCAACATGGTGCGTCAGGCCAACATGAAAGTCTACTTGGACGTAGATAAAACCTACGCATTTGAGAATGATGAGATCACTTACACGATTGATTACCGCAACTATGGTTCTGTAGACGGGCAGAATGTCGTAATCACCAACCGTCTGCACTCAGATTTTGTTTTCATAGAAGCTCCGGGCGGAGCATTTAATCCGGCAACTAACACCGTCACCTGGAATATCGGTACAGTTCCCGGATTCAGAACGCAAACCGGTATTGGCCCCACAAGGGGGACGGTAACACTCAAGGTTGCTATTCCGCAAGCTAATCATAAGCGTTACGAGAACCGTGTCCAAATCACCTGCTCTAACGGTACCGGCTGGACTTCTAACGAGTACCCTAACGTAATATCTTCGGTTATGAAGCGCAACGGAGTTGATATCGCCCGCCGCGCGCTGCGGGTTAATAAATCTGTCTTCAGAGATACCATTAATCCCGGCATGAACGCAACGTTTACGATTGACTTTGAGAACAGCACAGAGGCGGGATGGATGAACGGCGGGCGGCCGGGGGTTAACTTCTCCTACGCGCACACCACCACGACTCCAACGCGCTCCGATCACACATTCTTAATTAGAGCTTTCCACGATGCGCACGAGTCCTATATAGACTATAGCAACTACCGTATCTCATATTTTATGTTTGACAACACCTACACCAGCTTGTGTGCAACCCAAATGTGCGCAACCGGCTGGAGCGCGCCGGCGGATATTGTAGCCCCAACGTCTCTTGTTGCCGGCGTCCGTGATGGGTTGCGCCATGAGATGATTACGCCGGGCCAAGACGAGAAAGGCAGATGGAATCAGCGGCTCATTCTTCAGTTGGGAGATCCGGAGTCGCCCACCCACTCAGACACTAACTGGGCGACGATGTCTGCGCCGACTCAGTTTATAACTAACTATTACGGCGGTTTGGGCAGATATATACACCGCGGGGTTGACGCGCCGCTCAGGATCACCTGGCGGATGTTTGCCGGCATGTACTTCAACCGTACTTGGGATAATGACTGGTCTTACAACCCCCGCGCCATCGGCATAGTAAACAACGACCTTATGGCAAACTGGGGTCACCCGATAAGCCCCGATTTTACCGCGAGTTACGCCCCTGATTATCAAGGCACACCGGTAAGAACGCGCCACCGCAAACTCTGCGAACCGGACGCGGCGGTTACCGTCGATAACATACTGATAGAAGAATGGGACGGTTACACATGGCGCAGAGTCGCCGGCAACGGCCCGCTCCCCGGCCGCGAAGTAGTTAACGTAAGAATCATAGACACAATACCCGCGGGCGTCAAATTCCAACGGTTTTTGGAACCATTGCCGTTTGGCATAATGCCGACTATAAACGCCGACAGCACCGTCATTATATGGACAATACCTAAGCTATTAGTAGGCGAAAAAGGAAGCATTAAATACTCTGTCAACGCCGATCCTCTGCCGGAAGGTCAAACCAGCCGTACCATCAGGTCGCGTGCGTGGGCGATTGCCGACCGCGAATCTCCGCTGCCTAACACAGCCGTATTGGTGGTTACGACTAATGAACTCCCGCCGCTGCCGCCGCCGCCTACTACGATGTACAAAAGGGCGGACAAGGAGGCTTATCAGGAGGCCGATACTATTAACTATACGGTAACGTATAAGCAGACGCATGGGTTCCCTGTAAAAAGCGGGGCAAGGAGTGAGTGGACAGGTACCGGAACCGACAGAGTCAACGCCACCGGAGATACAATAACATTAGGCGCCCCAACCGATATGTACCACAATCTTACCTATGGAACTAACGGTGTACTGACGGGAACAGCGCGTCCTCAACCGGATCAGGCCAGTGTTTTTATCTTTGCACGTTCCGATCCAAGCAATAGCAGCCGACGGGTTGAACTTGAGTTTAGCTCAAATTATCAGGGAGTTAATGTTACGATAAGATCGAACAACCAACCGCCATTCACAATTCCCAGCGCGTTCGGCAGAGATAGTGACGATTCGTTTAACTATAAACTTATCTTTCAAAATGACAGTCTGTTGATATGGATAAGAGATACGTCGTCAGCACTCCCTACGTATGTGCATAGAGGTATTCCCGTGCAAGCCGGATACGCGGGGGTCAAGTCCACACCGAATTGGCCGGTAGGTATATGGCTGCGCAACTGGGCCAGCCATTTCGATGTAGCCTACAACGTGACAATCCGCGACACTATCCCGCGGGGTATAAGACTCATTGAGAGTTCGGTGACAGGCACGCTTCACACAACGCCGCCAAGACCGTTAACTCACACTATAGCCCCCATCGCAAACGACCGTCACGTTATAACGTGGCCTGTACCCGGTACGGGGCCGAGAAACGCGCTTAACCCCAACGACTCGCTGACAATTACATTCAGAGCCGTTGTTGACACCGCGTGGAACCGTCTCATCATAAACACCGCTTACGCCGATCTTGACAATTTCCCGCGGGATTCGATAGGCGCGCAATTGCGGTCGCGGTTTTTTATTCCGGGCGATACAACAATAATCGACACTACAATAATTGATACTACAAAAATCGACACTACAATTGTTAATCCGCCGCAAAAAGGGCTGCGTGTAATACCAAATCCGTTGAGCTGTATCTATAGCAGGCCTATAACCGTCAGCCTCACGGCGTTTGTAGATGACAATCCGGCGCCTAACGCGGTAATTTACTATACCAGAAACGGCCGTGAGCCGGAACCGGGCGGACAGGGGTCAATTCGTTATGACGGCCAGCCGCTTGAGTTTAATAATGAGTTCACGACTCCAAATGTTTTAATGGCTATGGCTGTATTAAATGATTTTGAGGAGTCAAGCGCCGTCAGGCAAATATATGAGCCGCTTATAACTGCTACAGTTATCTATGGTTCGGCGTTTTATTTTGACAAAGATGAAGACGGGTTTGCGCACGGCGTCAAGATGAGATTATCGCCGAGCCGCATGCCCGGCCATCCGAATTTGGATGTTGTTTTCAGACACATAGACCAGCTTGTAGATGTTACCGGAAGCCCCGGTTACGACTCTATAAGAGTTTACGGCGACACGCTTGCGTTATATTTCAAGGGTAACGGAATAGAGGTTCCCACAGATAATCCAAGGCTTGTAATACGCATACCTGATCTTCCGGGTGATGTGTATACAAGCGCTCACGGATACCTGGGCGCAAACGATATGCCTATTATGGACGGCACCGCGGAAAAAGAGCCTCCCCCGCCGCCTACCCGTTACAGCATCAGCCTGGGCCCAAATCCGTTCCCGGCAACAATAACAGGGGTGAGGTATGATACGCTTAATATATTCATCGCTTCACTGCCTTTTAAGGAAATATTTGATGTACGGATAATGATCTACGACCGGATGGGCAACATTATCGCCACAACGGACGATAATATAATCAACGCCGGTATAGATTATTCACAGACAGGCATACCCGCGCGCCACAAATACACATGGACCGGCATCAACCGCCGCGGCAGGATTACCGGAAAAGGCACATATCTTGTACACGTAGTTGTAACGGAACCGGTGGATCCAAGAAGCGATAAGAAGCCGGAGAGACGGACATTCAGGCAGTTGGTGTATTTTAGGGGGAGATAGTGATTAAGCCCCGTTGGGGTGTGTTTCCGCACCCCGCAGGGGTGCACCCCGGGTTTTAACCCGGGGGTTATCAGAAATGCTTTTGATAGATATTCCACGTACTGGAGATGAGCGTCTCTACATTGCTTGAGTTCGCTTTCCAGCCTAAGAGCTTGCGGGCTTTTGATGAGGACGCCACTACCTTTACAGGGTCTCCCGCTCGTCTTGGAGCTATTACCGCGGGGATATCGCGGCCTGTAACGGCGCGGGCGGTTTCTAACATTGATTTTACGCTTATTCCGTTTTCGCTTCCAAGATTTACGGTGAAGCTTTTATCTGTTTTTACAAGATACTCAAGAGCGAGCGCGTGGGCCTGCGCGAGATCGCTTACGTGAACGTAGTCTCTTATGCAGGTGCCGTCCGGCGTGTCCCAGTCGTCGCCGAAAATCTCTAATTTTTCTCTTATGCCCGCGGCAACTTCCATAATAATAGGAAGTAAATTAGCCGGGTTGCGCTCAAGACCTGTTATTCTGCCTTTAGCATCGTAACCGGCAGCGTTAAAATACCGCAAAGCCGCATAGCGTATGGATTTTAATTTATCGTACCAGTCAAGAAAACGCTCAATCTCAAGTTTTGTAAATCCGTAATAATTTTCGGGCGACAGGGGATGATCTTCATCCATAGGCAGATATTTGGGCTCGCCGTAAACAGCCGCCGATGAGGAGAATACGACGGCTTTAATATTCGCTTTGGCCGCGCAATTCAGGATATTTAGAGTTCCGGTGATATTGTTGACGGAGTATTTTTCGGGATGAGTCATAGATTCACCCGCGGCTTTAAAAGCGGCCAAGTGGATGAGCGCGTCAAAGCCGCTGTTCATTGTTTCAGACAGAGCGGCGGTATCAAGGATATCGCCCTTAACAAACGCGGCCTCGTCAAACAGATTCTCTCTGCATCCGCTTGAGAGGTTATCAAAGACCGTGACTTTATGCCCTCTATCTAAAAGGACACGGGAGACGTGACTTCCTATGTACCCGGCTCCGCCGATAACAAGAACTTTCATTTTTTATATATCCTTCGATAGTATTGGGATGTTTTCAGAACAAATTTCCTGCATCCCGGAGGGATGCAACGCTCGGTAGAAAACATATTTCCCAAAAATTTTCCTGCACCCCGGAGGGGTGCATCCCTCCCAGGATGCGGGAATTTTTTTATTACACCATTCTACCGGGCTTCACATCCCTCCGGGATGTGGGAAAAATCGCTTGATATAATCACTGCATATACATCACTTATAATCCATGTTTATTTCTTAGATTTAAGAGCTTCAAGAAGCGCGGCGCCGAACTCTGTTGAGGACGCTTCTTTCTTTTCTGCTTTAGCCTTCTGCTCTTTGAGATACTGCTTTGTGTCTTCGCTGTCTTTGCGAACCTCCGCAACGCCCATTGATAAAGAGATACGCCTGTTTTCGGTATCTATGGATTCTATCGAAACGGTTACGTTGTCCCCCGGCTTGAGCGCGTCTTTTTTATCGGCGGTCATGTTCGCGAAAACAAGCAGACCGGTAATGTTTTCGTTCAAATCAATAAAATAACCGAACTTCGCTTTCTTCGCTACAACTCCTGCAACATCCGAGCCAACGGCAAAACGCTCCCCGATTCCATTCCACGGATCGTCCGCAACATCCTTAAGCGTTAGCGATACGGCTTTTTTATTTTCATCTATGGCAAGTATCGTAACCTTTACTGACTGCCCCGGCTTAACAACTTCTGACGGGTGGTGAATACGCTTGCCCCACGACATTTCAGAGATGTGCACAAGCCCCTCCGCACCGGGGATAAGCTCAACAAACGCGCCGAAGTCGGCAAGTCTTGTTACCTTGCCCTCAACCGCGCCGCCCACTTTAAAATTCTGCTGTATCTTTGTCCACGGGTCATCAAACATCTGCTTTATGGAAAGAGAGATTTTTGAATTGCGCAGAGGCTCTTTGCGCTCTGCCTTAAGAACTATAAATTCAACGTCTTGACCAACGGTAAAAGAGTCGCCCAACTTCTGAGCGCGCTCCCACGATACTTCCGATATGTGAACAAGCCCCTCAATATCGCCTGTCTGAACAAAGAGGCCGAACTCGGCGATTTTTGAGATTTTGCCTCTCATCACGGCATGAGTTGTGACCGCCTCTTCAAGTTTCTTGAACTGTTCTTCTATTCCCGCTTCAAAAAGCGGTATGCGGGTTAACACTATGTTTTTTCCGCCCTCGGTTATGCGGCTTATCACAAAGTCAAGCGTCTTGTTAAGATATTCATTAACGTCAACGGTAAATTTTATGTCAATTTGACTAATAGGACAAAATGCCCTGTGCCCCATAACTTTAACCGTAAGCCCCGCCTTGGCTACTCCCGTAACCTTGCCCTGCACGGGCGCCTTGGAATTGAGAGCGTCGTAGAGCGTATCAATAGCAACACTCTGGCCGCCGAGGCTTTTGCTTATAACGGTCTCTCCGGCAGACTGCGAAATTATAAACCCGCTCACCTCATCGCCGACGTTTACGCTTACCGCGCCGTCTTCATCCAAAAACTCCGACGCTTTAATAAGCGCTTCATTTTTTGAGCCGATGTCTGCGTAGATATAGTCTGAACCGATGCGGGTAACCTTGCCGCTTGCCTTATCGCCCTTAGCGTAGTTTTTCATAGGCTTATCGTATCCGTCAAGCATCTTCATAAGTTCGTCGGACTTACGGTCTTCGGGATTGTTTTCTTCATCAAAAAAGCTGTCGTGTTTTTTGTCAATCATAGCACAAGGTCTCCTGAGAGTGAGGTAGCATAAAATTTATGACAATCTATTAAAATAGCATTTAGAAGGGGCGGATTACAACAAAATTCAGACAGTGTCTTTAATCAATAAACTTATCGCCTGTTCTCTTGACGCGGCGAAGATCAGTCATACCTGTTCCTTTTTAAGAAACGACTCTATAAGAAATACCGCGTCGTCATAGCCGCCGTTCAGGATATTTCGCAAAATACTCTCCACAACGCCGCCCGTTTCACCGGAAATGTTTTCAAACTCCCGCAGTCTCTTTGCCGCGCTGTTTATCACGGCGGTATCTACTTCTTCTATGGCCGCCGCCAAACTGATCATCGCTGCTTTGAGTTCTTTCATGTCAACATCGTTTTCCGGCGTCGGCTTCTGCTTTTTTTCGCGTATTACGTTCTTTATATTTTTTGACAGTGTTTCGAGCTTCTCAAAAAAAGCGGGAGTGTTTGCCTCTATAAACGCGCTGTCCCCGCGCTTTGCGGCCATCTCAAGCTCCTTTGCGTATTCACTTAGAGCAACGGCCCCTATAGCCGCCGCCGCTCCTTTTAATCCGTGGATGTATGTTGTGTAAAGCGCCGTATCGCCATTTTCAAGAGAGCTTTTTATCTGTTCAAGTTTCTCCCGTACATCTTTGTCAAATATCTCTATGGCGCGCAGATATCCTGACGCGCTTACGCCCATTCTGCTTAGCCCAAGAGGCACATCCACACCGTCAAGAGTGATATCGTCAGAATGCCTCATCTCAGGAACAGCTCTAAAAGTTATCGCTAACTTTTTATCTTTGGGTATCCACTTCTCCAAGATCGCGTTAAGCCGCACAACATCAACGGGCTTTGAGATAAAATCATCGAATCCGTTTGAAAGAAACATCTCTCTCATTCCGCTGACCGCGTTTGCGGTGAACGCGATTACAGGTAAGCTTTTGCAGTAATCGCCTTGTGATTCGCGGATACGGCGTACTGTTTCCATACCGTCCATCCCCGGCATCATGTGATCCATAAGCACAAGATCGTAGCGGTTTGCTTTTACCGCGTTTATCGCCTTATCGCCGCTTGAACATAAATCAACCTGCATTTTGTAAGGCAAAAGAAGTCCCTGCGTAACTTTTAAATTTGTACTGATATCATCAACAATGAGAACCCTTGCCTGCGGAGCGTTAAACCTTACAAGCATGTCTTCGCCTGTGTAGTAATACAGGTCGGATACGCCGTTTAAAATATTGGCTACAGGCACAGAGTACGCCGGCATTACAATTACACTTGACTCCTTATCCGCGGCTGAATCTCCAAAATTCATCAGCTGTACCATTTTAGCTTTGGGGCTAGCCTCAGAAACAATTTTTTTGACGTTCGCGTACATGTGAGATTCTACGAATATAAAAGTATACTCTTTCTCTTTAAGCTTACCGCGAAAATCCGCCTCATCGCCGGCATAGTCGCACTCTACGCCAAGATTGTCTACCGTGCAAACTATGGAATTGGCGAATACCTCACGCCTCTCATAAACGATGGCGCGCTTTTCTTGAGGTTTGTCAACAACTGCCAAAGGCTGGGGCATGAGTATTTTTTGCGGCAGAGTTATTGTAAAAGTGCTCCCCTTTTTATATTCGCTGATAACGCCTATATCGCCGCCCATCGCGGTAACAAGGTTTTTTGTAATGGCAAGGCCGAGACCGGTTCCCAGAATATCCCTGTTGCCGGCTGTATCTACCTGAACAAAATCAGAAAACAGCTTCTTTATATCTTCCTCTTTTATCCCCTTGCCGGTGTCTGTAACTTCTATTGTGAGAAGAACAGTATCCTCTTCGGTTATTTCACCGAAAACCACAAACGTTATATACCCTTTTGGAGTATACTTTACGGCGTTGCTCAGTATGTTAAGCAGTACCTGCCTGATTCTGGTCTCATCGCCAAAGAGCGCGTTGGGGATGCGGCTGTCTGTATTTACAACAAAGCGCACATTTGAATCTATGGTCCTCATTCTTATTATGCTGACGACATCGTTTATAAGAGCGGAGAAGTGGTAGGGTGCGTTTGTAATCTCGAGTTTTCCGCTCTCTATTTTCGAGAGGTCTAAAATATCGTTTATCAAGGAGAGAAGATTTGAACTCGCCTGCTTAATGGTTAAAACGTGCTCCCGCGCGGCGGCCGGCATATTTTCGCGCAAAGCGAGTTCCGTCATACCGGTTATCGCATTCATGGGCGTTCTTATCTCGTGGCTCACCGTGGCTAAAAAGTCGCTTTTAGCCTTTGATACCGCCTTTATTTTTTGAGTCTGACTAAGACGCGCTTTCATATTTTTAAGAGCGGCAAACAGGATATACGCCTCATTTTTCGTCGCTTTTTCTCCGGTAAGGAGCTGTGTGTCTATGAGCGAATCAAGATTTACATCAAACTCTCCGTTTGCTATCAGATTTGCGCCCTCTGTTAACATTTTTATGGGTTTAAGAATTCTCTTTACCGCAAAAAAGAGTATAAGGATAGAAATAAGTATCCCTAAAACACTAACCAGTATAATGAGAGACATCGCTGTTTTTTCATCTGCGGGCGCAATGGACTTGTTATAGACGATACTGTTAATCAAAACAATAATCACGGCAAAAATAATAACCTGCGGAATTATGCACAGCAGTAAAATTCGCCTGAACATAGTCATCCTGTCACCCATACCATGAATACCCGGAAAACGGATGCAAGGTGGGGGGGGGGGGGGGGGAGGGCGGGGTTTAAAAAAAAAATACCCGCTTCCTTATTTTTTTTTCCTCCCCAACTGTGTTCTCCC
>WRCH01000089.1 GCA_009784115.1 Chitinispirillia bacterium | reverse complement strand
CTCTCCTGATTAAGATAAGACTTGCATCACCCCGTATTATTGAAACCGCAACTGCAATGGGATTATATATTATTGAAAAGCAATATTTTTAAGTATAACACCGTTTTATGCAAATTACAATATCTATATTTTTATTTTTTGTACGTTTTTTGGCTGCTTACACGCTATATCGGTACACGGCATAAATCTACACTGCGCCGCTAAGCAACAGAAACGGCCCTGCGTGCAGTTGCGTGCGGTGCAGTGTAAATAATTTATGCCGTTATGCAATATAAACTACACGCCAAATTCAATCGAAGATATTTAGAAGCGCTCTAAATAATCTCATCCGCACAGCAAATATTTGCTGCTGCGGCCTACGCACAATCTATTTTGGTATAAGGTTTGCTACTCTGTAGGGGCGGACATTTTCACGCTCACTTTTTACGCTTTCGGTGTTTCTCGGCGTTTTTGCTGTATTATTAAACCGTATTAACACTTAATTTAGGAGTTGTTTTTTGAATCTGGGTCTTGATATATCACTAAAGCTTCAGCAGAAGCTCTCTTTTCAGATGATACAGTCTCTCAAGCTCTTGCAGGTTAATACACTGCAGCTTGAACAGCTGCTCAAGACGGAGCTTGAATTGAATCCTGTTCTTGAGGCGGCCGATGAGCTTGAGGAAGAAGCTCAGGACAGAGAGGATCGTGAGGAGAAGCAGCAGGAAGAAGAGGATTTAAAAGAGCTTGACGGAAGCGAAGAGAGTATAGATTGGGAGGAGTACTTAGAGGAGGGGTTTGATCTTGGGTACTCCTATAATGAGGAGGTAGACCGCAGCGATGAGCGCTATGAGCCCACTCCGGTTTATCAGCAGACGCTTGAAGAGCATTTGATGGATCAGCTAACCGAAAAGAAGGTTGCCGATGATGTAAAGCTTTTGGTGCAGTTTCTTATCGGGAGCCTTGATGACGACGGGTATCTGCGCATTCCCGAAGAGGATATCGCGCAGTTTACCCAAACTACAATTTATGAGGTAGAAGAGGCGCTTCACGTACTGTGGAAACTTGACCCGCCGGGTGTTGGCGCGCGTAACTTGCGCGAGTGTATGATTTTACAGCTTCGCGCCCGCCATATGCACGATTCTCTTACAATGAGAATCATAACAGACGCGTGGGATCTTTTTGAGAAACTCAAGATCCCCGAAATATCGCGCTATTTCGGCGTAGAGCCGCGCAAAGTTCAGGAAGCGCTTGACGTCATAAAAACGCTTAACCCAAAACCGGGTTATCAGTATAATCCTGACAAACCCTCTACGATCATCCCCGATCTTATAGTAGAAAAGGTGGACGGACGCTTTTTAGTAATGCTTAACGACCGCTCCGTGCCCTCTCTTCACATTAACAAAAGTTACGCTAATTTAATAAAGCGGGGCAGTACCGCAAAGCGGGATGTAAAAAAATATGTGCGCGAGAAATTTAACAGCGCCACATGGTTTATCCGCTCAATAGAACAGCGTAAAACCACAATGTTAAAAGTGATGTACGCCATTATAGAGCGTCAGATGGTCTTTTTTGAAAAGGGCCCTCCCAACCTCAGTCCTCTTAAACTTCAGGATGTGGCGGATATGGTTGAGATGCACATATCAACGGTTAGCCGTGTAACAAGCAACAAATATGTTCAGACCCGCCACGGTATTTTTGAGCTCAAATATTTCTTTACGGAAGCGGTAGGCCGCGACGCCGAGGGAGCCGACATCTCATCCGAGCGTATCAAAAACAGAATAAGACAGCTTGTTGATACAGAAGATGACAAAAAGCCTCTGAGTGATCAGAAAATTTCCGATATTCTTTCAGATGAAGATTTAAGCGTTGCGCGCAGAACCGTGGCGAAGTACAGGGAGCAGATGAAAATTTTGCCGGCGCGGTTAAGGCAGAAGTATGATTGACCCCCGCAATCCGGCTCGCTTACCCCCTTGGCTAAAACGCGCAAGCGCGTATTCGGGCCGTGGCGGCGAGGTCAATAATTTGATTTCTGCCGGAAATTTAAATACAGTATGCGCAGAAGCTAAATGCCCCAACCGCGGAGAGTGTTTCAGCCGCGGGAGCGCGGCGTTTTTGATTTTGGGATCTATATGCACAAGAAACTGCGCGTTTTGCGGCGTAAAGTCCGGTACGCCCCTGGATGTTGATCTTGACGAAGGCAAACGATTGGCTGATGCCGCGTTTGCGATGGGACTTAAACATATTGTAATAACATCCGTTACTCGTGATGATCTAAGTGACGGCGGAGCCGGCGCGTTTAACAGTGTGATAAAAGAACTGCGGTCAAAAATCACTGACGCCGCAATCGAAGTTCTTATCCCCGATTTTAAAGGGTGCAGCCGATCGCTTCTTACTGTTCTTGACAGTAAACCTGACGTGCTTAATCACAATCTCGAAACAGTCCCAAGACTATATCCGGCGATAAGGCCGCAGGCGGTCTATTCACGCTCGCTTGAGCTTTTAGAACGCGCGGCGGCAGACGGCAGAACAAAAGTTAAAAGCGGAATCATGGCGGGGTTTGGCGAAACGGTTGAGGAAGTGCGCGCCTTATTGACTGATCTGAAAAAAACAGGCTGCTCCGTTATTACTATAGGTCAATACCTGCGTCCCTCCCGCAATCAGGTTCCTGTCACTGAATTTGTCACCCCGCAAAAATTCAGCGATTACGAAAAACTCTGCCTTGATATGGGATTTGAGCAGGCGTTCTGCGGGCCTTATGTCAGGAGTTCTTACCGCGCCGGTGAGCTGCTGCATAAATCTACACTGTGCCGCTAAGCAACAGACTGAAACTTTTAAAGCAAATCTTCCGCGATACTCTTCGCGGCGGCTTTCCCCGCACCCATTGCAAGGATTACCGTAGCCGCCCCGGTTACAATATCTCCGCCCGCATATACATATTTTTTTGATGTGCGTCCGTCAATCTCATCAGCTACAATTGTTCCGCGTTTTGAGACTTGCAGATCGGAGGTCGTTTCAGGGATAAGCGGATTTGGGCTGTTGCCGATTGCGATAACTACAACATCGCACTCAAGTTCAAATTCGCTGCCCTTAATTGTAGACGGCTTGCGTCTTCCGGTGGAATCAGGTTCCCCAAGTTCCATCCTAACGCATTCTATGGCACAGACAACACCATTTTGTCCGGCTATTATTTTTGACGGATTGCATAAGAGGTGAAACCCCACCCCCTCCTCTTCGGCGTGATGGATTTCGGCACTGCGTGCAGGCATCTCCGTTTTGCCGCGGCGGTAAACGATCATCGATTTTTCAGCCCCAAGGCGCAGCGCTGTTCTTGCGCTGTCCATCGCAACGTTTCCTCCGCCTATCGTTACTACGCGTTTGCCTTTCATGATAGGAGTTGACGGGTTGTCAACAAACGCTTTCATGAGATTGCTTCTTGTAAGGTATTCGTTTGCGGAGTACACGCCGATACTGTTCTCGCCCTTTATTTTCATGAATGCCGGAAGTCCGGCTCCCGAGCCTACAAACACCGCGTCAAAATTTTCATCTTTGAGAAGATCATCAATTGTAGCGGTTCTGCCGACTACAAAATTTTTGCAGATATTCACACCGAGATCTTCAAGATATTTTATCTCTTTTTTCACAATTTCTTTTGGTAAACGAAATTCCGGTATTCCATAAACAAGTACACCCCCAGCCTCATGCAGCGCTTCAAAAACCGTCACATCAAAACCTAACTTAACAAGTTCGCCGGCGCATGTAAGGCCGGCGGGGCCGCTGCCGACGACAGCCGCTTTTTTACCATTTTTAACTATGTCAACAGGATGTGCGGACGTTCCGTTTTCACGCTGCCAGTCTGCGGCGAACCGTTCGAGATTGCCTATCGCTACAGCATCACCTTTTTTGCCGAGGATACAGCGCATTTCGCACTGCTCTTCTTGCGGGCAAACTCTTCCGCAAACAGCTGGGAGCGCGTTTGTCTCTTTTATTTTGAGCGCGGCTTCCTCAAATTTTCCATCAGCGATAAGAGCAATAAATTCGGGGATCTTAACGTTTACAGGGCATCCGTCCGCACAGAGCGGCTTTTTACATTGAAGACAGCGCGCCGCTTCTAATTTCGCTTCATCCTCAGTATACCCGCAGGGTACTTCCTGAAAATTGCGGCTGCGGACTATCGGATCCTGCTCTTTCATTGGAACGCGGGAAAATTTGTTCATACCGCACCCTCTAATTTACAGATGTGACTCTCTTTTGCAGCCGCCTCAAATTGTTTGTAGCTGCCAAGTCTCATAATCATCTCATCCCAATCTATCTGCGAGGCGTCAAACTCAGGGCCCTCTACACAGGCGAATTTTGTTTGTCCGCCAACGGTAACACGGCAGCAGCCGCACATTCCCGTCCCGTCAATCATTATCGGATTTAATGACGCGTACGTTTTTATTCCCGAAGATACTGTCAAATTGCATGCCGCTTTCATCATCATGGGCGGACCGATAACAAACGCGGTATCAAAGCGTTCGCCTGATTCTGCAAGACTCTTAAATACGTCCGACACAAATCCCTTTGTCCCCTGCGACCCGTCATCCGTCGCGATAAAAAGACGGCTGCTTGAAGCGGCTATATCATCTTTCAATATAATGAGATCACTGCTGCGCGCGCCGATAATAGAGGTTACGTCATTACCCTCTTTAAAAAGCGCGGTTATGATAGGATAGAGCGGCGCGGCGCCAACTCCCCCCCCAATGCAGAGTACACGGCCGAATTTTTCGATATGAGTAGGTTTACCAAGCGGACCGGCGAGA
This sequence comes from Chitinispirillia bacterium, assembly GCA_009784115.1. Taxonomy (GTDB): domain Bacteria; phylum Fibrobacterota; class Chitinivibrionia; order Chitinivibrionales; family Chitinispirillaceae; genus WRCH01. Next base: position 6,424 of record WRCH01000089.1, on the reverse strand, counting down.
TCAAGCACGCTCTCACCGAGCTTAAGATCACGCAATTGCATCGTGGTTTTACCCATCACCTGAAAAATGATGTCGATCCACCCCTCATCCGCGTCAGCGTTACCGATAGTGAGGGGGATGCGTTCAGAATCTTCTACAGGACGCAGTATGATAAATTGACCGGCCTTACGCTTTCCGGCGATACGCGGAGCGCTGAGCCTGAAGCGCCAAACCGAATCGGACAATTGTTCTTTTTTGAGAATCTCTGCCATTAAACCAACTCCATAATATCAATCAGCTGTTGACCAACAAAAACGCCCGACAACCGCCTGCAAAAACTCGCGGATGGGCCGGGCGTCTTTTTGATTACGTAACAAGCCCGTTAATTAGAGCTTAGCTTCTTTTTTAATTTTATCAACCATATCGAGCTTCTCCCATGTAAAGTTAGGAAGCTCTCTGCCAAAGTGCCCGTTGCGCGCCGTCTCACGGTAGATAGGACGCTTGAGGTCAAGTTTTTTGATGATGGCTGACGGCGTCAGATCAAAAAGTTTACAGATAATTTCGGTGATATCTCCATCACTGACTTTTCCTGTTCCGTAAGTATCCACATGTATTGAGATCGGCTTTGCCACGCCTATGGCGTAAGAGAGCTGGATCTCACAGTGCGTGGCAAGCCCTGCCGCCACGATATTTTTTGCCACCCAGCGCGCCGCATAAGCCGCGCTTCTATCTACTTTAGATGGATCCTTGCCCGAGAAAGCGCCGCCGCCGTGCGCGCCGTAACCGCCGTAAGTATCAACAATTATCTTGCGTCCGGTTAAACCTGAGTCGCCGTGCGGTCCACCGATTACGAACCGGCCGGTCGGATTGATGTGATAAATTGTTTTTGAATCAAGAAGTTTCGCGGGGATAACTTTCTTTATGAGAAGCTCCGTCAAATCTTTTTGGATTGTTGAGTGCTTTACATCGGGATCATGCTGAGTTGAGATAACTATTGTATCAATACGCTTTGGCTTAAGGCCGTCGTACTCTACGGTTATCTGTGATTTTGAATCGGGGCGCAGGTAGGAGAGCTTGCCCTTTTCTCTCATCTTTGTAAGTTCTTCGAGCAGTCTGTGAGAATAATAGATCGCAAGGGGCATATATGTTTTAGTTTCGTTACAGGCGTAGCCGAACATGATACCCTGATCGCCCGCGCCCTGCTCTTTATGAAGTCCCTGACCGGCGGTAACTCCCTGAGAGATATCGGGCGACTGCTGATGCACGGAGATCATAACGCCGCAGCTGTCGGCGTCGAACCCAAGTTCCGGTCTTGTGTAACCGATCTCACGGATCGTTTTTCTGACGATGTCCTGATAGTCAACAACCGCTTTACTTGTAATTTCACCCGCTACGACTACAAGCCCTGTTGTTACAAGCGTTTCGCACGCGACTCTGGAGGCTGGGTCTTGAGCGAGCATCGCGTCAAGAATTGCGTCTGAGATCTGGTCGCAGACTTTGTCGGGGTGTCCTTGTGATACACTTTCTGATGTAAAAAAGCGGCGCATTTAGTTTCTCCTGAAAACGTGATTTTATGAAATAATGAAAGATACTTAAAATAAATCAATGACAGGGCTTGCTACAATAAAAAGGGGGGATAATTGTTGAGGCCAGCCCGCCAAAAAAAAATAAATAATTACTAACTACAATGCTTTAAATCAATATATATTAAAAAAATATGTACAAGTAAGGGCAGATAACCTTAGCAATTGTAAATAAAAACTTTCCCCGAACGGGTTCATCACCAAATATAAAGGAGATGCCAATGAGTATCAAAAACCTAAGCAGCAAGTTATTGAAAGCAAGGGCAAAACCGATCACGGCGCTTATAGCGTTAATATTGTCTGCAAACGTATTCGCACAGGCCAACTACACAGAAAGCCTTAGCAGTACGGTTGGACTGGAGATGGTGTTTGTACAGGGCGGAACATTTCAGATGGGGTGCAGCGGCAGCCCGACTCCCGCTTGCGGCCAAAACGAAAGCCCTGTGCGCAGCGTTACGGTCAGCGATTATTACATCGGCAAGTACGAGGTAACGCGGGGCCAGTGGCAAGCTGTTATGGGCAGTGTTCCATCCGGTTTCAACGTTACCAATAATCATCCCGTTGCAAGTGTAGACTGGTACGATGCTGTGAATTTTGTTTGTGAGTTAAACAGGAGAACCGGCAAAAAATATCGTTTACCGACCGAAGCGGAGTGGGAGTTTGCGGCCAAAGGCGGCAGGAACGGCAACCATAATTTCCGCTATTCCGGCAGCAATAACGCCGCCGACGTCGCGGTTTTCGGCTCAACCGGTTTCAGTCCTTCAGCTGTGGGCACCAGAGCCGCTAATCAATTAGGTTTACACGATATGAGCGGCAACGTGCGGGAATGGGTGTACGACGCTTGGAATCAAAGCTACCCTTCCGCCGATCAGACAAATCCCACAGGCGCGCCAATAATCCACATACAAAAAATACGCCGCGGAGGCGGTTTCATGACGCCCGCAAACGAAGCTACCGTAACTGCGCGCAAAATTCGATCGATCGAAGGCGCAGACGGCGATTTGGGACTGCGGCTTGCCATATCGTCAAATCAAAATACGATGCCGGCCGGTATGGTCGATCCGTGTGATATTAAACGTCCCCCTGTTTCACATGGTAAAGGCACAATGCGTGATGACAGGCTTATAACAGGTGACAGCCACGTGTGGGTGAACGAGATGACTTTTAATAACCAAACATGGACCTCCATGCTTAAAATTTGGGATGACGGTACCGCCGTATTCAGACCCTCTTTTGGAAGCGCTTTTTCAGGCGAGTGGGCTACGGGTAACGACTGGTCTCTATATATCATGAACAGTTCGGGCACTAGAAACAAATACATCTATTATGTGGTCTCCCCACAGATGGAAATTACGCTTATGCCCGAAAACGATATGCCCAACAGATGGGAGTTTAAGGCTGTCGGCGATGTGTCGGGCGCCGCAAATATTACAAAGCCCTCCCGCGGCTCAAGAACTCCCGAACAGATAGTCCCGGCGGGTTCCGTGGCCGACATGAGCAATCCCCCCACAAACCGGCAGGACGCACGGCTGATATCGGCAACAAACAGAGCCATGACTGCGGGTCAGGCATGGATACAGGATAACGTGGCTCTTGGCGCCGGCGGTACGCACAGATACAGGTTTGATTACCATGCCGACACGGCGCGGTTTGTAGTTTGGGATGTTGGAATGAACTCCTCAGTTATCATATCCGCAGGCAAATGGTTTACAATAGACAACACATTCCTGCGTATAATCGGTTCAAACGGCAGAAGATATGACTATCTGTACAGCGTTGTACCGGCAACAACCGGCGCCAACGCCCGCGCGGAGACGCATTATCACATATCGTTCCAAGGCTATGAGCGCGGGGATTTTAGAATGTTTGAGAAGATGACACTCCCGCTCAATTCGAATCTGTCATGGAGGGAGCCGACAATGGCGCCTTACGCAACCGGCGAAGGCGGCGGTTCGACCTACGAACCGCCGAGCAGCGCTCATACAAATGTGGCGTCTCAGAATCACGCTGCCATTCGTGACAATGTCCGCTTGCTGACAATAAGAGACAGAGCGCTCAATGTCAACGCGCCCGCGGGCTCTAAGGTTGACATCAGGGTCGTCAATTTGACAGGTAAGACTGTCGCGAGTTTCAATACAACCGGCGCCGCAAACCTGACGCTGCGCAAAATCCCGGCCGGCGCCTATATTGTTGAAGCTAAAGTGGATGGCCGGAAGATGACTCAATCGGTGGTGTTGAGATAGGGGAGGCAATTTAAGCGGAAATGTAACGGCGCGCATAGTTTGAGAATTTTCCTCACGTAATTTGAGATTTTTAAAAAACTCACAATTTCGCGCGCCGTTTAAACCTCTTTTATCCCACGTTTAAAAGTTAGTTATCAGCACCTCCGTGCCATCTTTGGATTTTGTATTGTTGGTTATACTGTATTTTAGCTTAACCGTACGGATGTTGAAAGATTTGAATGTTTCACGGATAAATTCATTATCGTTGAGACTCATTATAAACTTACCCTGTACTCCATCAAGCTGCTTTGCTAATTTAAAAAAATCAGCTTCTACAAAATTATGCCTGTAGTATGGCATTTTATGGTATGGCGGATCTAAATAAAACAATGTGGCTGGTTTATCGTAGCGCCTTACAAGTTCGCTCCAGTCCAAATTTTCCACCATAACCCTGCTTAATCTCAAGTGCACTTCTGATAACTCTTCTTCCATTCGTAGCAAATTAATTCGCGGTGGCCGGTCTATAGCAACACCAAAAGTTCTGCCTTTAATCTTACCGCCGAAGCACTGACGCTGTACGTAATAGTACCGTGCGGCCCGCTGAATATCAGTTAGGCCGTCCGCTTCTAACTGGCGCTTTGCGTCTTCAAAAAGCTCACGAGAAACCAACAACCACTTGAATTGCCGCATGAACTCCTCAAGATGGTTTTGAAGAACCCTGTAGAAAGATACAAGTTCTTTGTCAAAATCGTTTATGATTTCGACCTTTGACGGCTCTTTGCGGAAAAACACCCAAGCTGCACCGGCGAACACTTCTACATAAGTTGTGTGCACCGGCATAGCGTCGATAATTATTTTAGACAACTGGCTTTTACCGCCTACATAGCATAATGGACTGTTCATTCTGTGAAATTCTCCTCTTGTGTAGTGGGTGGGTAGTCCTTATTTTTAGGATAGTTCACAGGTGTATTCTGTGGATTGGCAGAGGCGCGACAACGCTTCTGCTTACCTGCCTCTCTATATTTTTATCTCCTTTATGTAGTTAGAGTTTGTATGGTCAGCCGCATGTGCGGTGGATTTAGATCATTAAAAAGCTCATTCAGGATAGGCGGCACGACAATTTCACTCAAAACGGTTATTGTCCACTGCCACAAAATGTCTGATACAAATACACGGTCTCCCGCCTTGTTTATTCCAGCACGGAACGCATCTTGTGGTTCAGTTATTTCGATCTGATATCCAAGAGTTTGGGCAAGCGTCATGAAATATTCCTTAGACATATTCCCTACACTAATAACACGTGCGCGAAGTGCCTGACGACGATTACTGAGTGAATCTCCTATCTTAGGGGCGAGGCCGTATTCTCGCTCCCATCGCGAAAGAAGCGTATGTGTAGATGACGGGAAAAATTCCAGTAATAAGGAGTGAGCTTGCATCATTACTCTATCAAGCAAATCACCCTCTATTCTCATAATTTCATCAGAGATCGGGCCAAAGTCAATCGGCATTAATTGCTTTAGCGCATAATAGTGGTTCATAATATTTGAACCGTCGAAGAGGTGGCTCGCAGTATGCCATAGTATCCAGTTAGAGGATTCATAGGCGGCGTGTATTGTCCTATAGGCCATGTAACTTCAGCAGTTTCAGCGCCGTATTGGTGCATTATTGATAATATTTGAGAACTGTGCAAAGTCTGTCCAGGCAAAAGCGTGTTTATGTAAGTAATAATAGCTTCTTTCGTGGCGATCTGATCCCAGTTTATGCCTGTGCCACTGATAGTAACGGTGGGCTTCTCTACTGTCACAGCGAGCACCCTTATTCCCCATGAAAACCCGCTGCCAATAGGGCGCAATAAATCCACAGTCTCAATAATTTTATCCCGAATTTCATCCGATGCCCAACCATAATTATTCGATCCTACTACCACAATATCAAAAGTACCCTCACCACGAGCCAACGGGACAATCATCGCAAACACTATTGATTCATCATCAAGAGTTACCTCCCGCGCCCATGCGGCATAATCGTATCTATTACCGCCTGACATTTTACTGCGTTTCACAGCCAAGATTTCTTCGATAAGTTGAACATCTGATTTTTCAAAAGTCGCAATACCATATTCAGAAGCGTGCATTTCTATATGACGGCGGTCTGCGGTTTCAACAAAAAATTGATTTGCAATAGTGTCAAGCGTTTTATTTATACCCCACAATACGGAAGCCATTACTGAGGATTTTATAAACAACACAGAACCTTCAGTAATTTCTCCGTCAGGCGTCAAATTACGGTATTCCGTTAAAACCTCACTTAATAATTCATTATAATCTCTTTGAAAAGTCATTTAAACCACCTTGAATAATGTATAATTCTCAACATATCACTTAATTGCAAGCCTGTTATTTGTTGATATTTTCAGCAGGGTCAGATACTGACCCTGCATTCTATCATCATTCCGGCACAGTAGTTTTCGCTGTCGGCTCCATCACCACCTCTTCACTGTTTGCGGTGCCTGCCTGCGCCTCCGCAGCAGACTCCTCCTTGAGCACGCTTACCGCACCGATTATCTGCAAGCGCACCGCCTTAATCCTCTCAAGCTCCTGAGCTAATTCACCAATCCGGTCTTCTGCTTTATGCGCCTCT
>WRCH01000088.1 GCA_009784115.1 Chitinispirillia bacterium | reverse complement strand
TGCCGGAACATATCCTATAACAGTTACAGGCATTGGCAACTTCACAGGTACGCCGTCTGTAAATTTTGTCATCAACCCCAAGGAAGTATCGGTATTGTCATCGAACAGAGTTATTCCCGGCACAGATCTGAATAATCAACTAACGTCAACAGCATCTACCGCGGTTATTTCAGCCGAGTTTACCGCAGGGCCAAATCCTGTTGCGAAATCTGCGGGTAGTGTTGCTTTTTTCTATCAGGGCAAGCAAATACAAAACGCATCGTTTACAGTATTTGATGCTTTTGGTAATGTTGTAAACAGGGTTGCGGTATCAGACGCCGTTGACCACCCCGGCGTTGCGCGCCACCCCTCCGGTGGAGGGGAATTTGGGAGGCGGATTGTTGGATCGTGGGATTTGACGGATAGGAAAGGTCGTCAGGTATCTGAGGGTACGTATCTTGTTAAGGGAACTGTTACTGTAGATGGTAAACGTGAACGCGTGTCTTTATTAATAGGCGTTCGTTAAAAGCTATTAAGATAGGTTGTATTGCATAGGCGGGTTTATCACCCGCCTTTTTTAAATTAACGACACATTTTTCAAAAGAGTTTTTTGCTGTAAACAAAAAAGATGACGGCGGCGGGGGTTTTCGGGCAGAATGTATTATAGCGAGGATGATTTTCAGGCTAATGCGGAATGGGTGTTTAATGCCGAGCCTGTAAAAAAATTAGATGGTACAGAATTTTCAAAATCTAACGTGGATTTGATTACACAGGTAACCGATTTTTTTAAAAGTATTGGAAGTAAAGTAAAACACAGTAGTTTAGGTGATGTAGAATTAACCCGCCAAGGTGTAAAAGACAGCTTGGGGCACGGTATAGGCAGAGAAAAAGCCGCCGCTTTTATGGCGGTTCCCGACGTAATCAAACACGGCAAAATAATTGATCATCAAGCAAATTGGAAAAATCGCGGTAAAGACAGATACGTAACAGACGCTCCTGTCACAATTCGAGGCGTTGAGTATATTGCGGAAGTAGTTATTGAACAAAATCTTTCGGGAAAAACAGATATTATCTCCACGAGGTAGAACCAAAAGAAAAAGCCCGAAACATGTTCAAGACTGCGACTGAACGCAGCACGCTTCGGGCTTCGAGGTTAATCCTGACCAAAAAAATACAGGAGAAAAACCTCACTATAAGTAATATACCGCAAAAATCAAGCCTTGTCAAGTCCAATTGACACTAGTCATCAAAAAAAATTACGATTTAACTCCGCTGTTGTTGGCAAAAATTATAATATACTGAACCACGGCATAAATCTACACTGCGCCGCACGCAACTGCACGTAGGGCCGGCTCTGTTGCTTAGCGTCACAGTGTAGATTTATGCCGTAAAGCGGTATATATCCTCCGCCTCAACAAGCAACTCCAACACTCCGGCAAGCTCCTCATATCACTCCTCTTCCCGAAACAGATCTAAAAATCGTTTTTCGTAGAGATCAAAAATTTTCCATTTATCAAGCTCATGCTTTAACTCTTTTGCCTTATCCCGATTTTTGCTTTTAGCGACTTCACTAAATAGATGTTCAATTTTATTCATCACGTATTCAGGAATTTTCTCCTCAGCGGGTTTCGGCGAAGGTTCTTCTTTTTGCGATACGGAGAAATCCTCACCGTTAAACATCCCCTCTTCACCCTCTTCTGTCATTGACGGGAACACCTGACGCAGCCGCTCCTCTATCTCTGAGTACGATTCTTCATACTCTTCGCTTGCTTTTTCAAGCTCCGATGTGTCAATATTAAAATTAGCGGCTTTCGCAAGAGTCTGCACTATCGCAAGGGAGCCTTTGGGATAAACTATAGCGCTTGCATAGGAGGGAATAGTTGCAAGTATACATGCGGCCTCAATATCGCGTGACGCGGCAATTCCTAATAAAAGTCCGTTAAGACCGCTTATAAATCCCTCCTGCATCGGTTCTATTCCGTAATTTTTAAGATCATTGAGAAACCGCATATTGTTTGCGGCGGCAAATATTTTTGATGGTGATTTATAACTCATTGGATATGGAAACGCGGCGGCTGTAAAAATGCGGCGCGCTTTAATTTTATGCGCAACGTCAAGCACTGCCTGCGCAACTGTGATAGCGTCCGAGCCGCCCATCTGTAAACTGCTTTCAAAAAAAACCATGTTGGGGTCATGCTGTTCAAGAAACAAACTCTTTGGGATTTCCGGAAAGCTCACAAGCCCGCCCGTTACGATTACCTCTTCGGGCGAATAAAAGGGGGTCATATCAAGTTCCGCAAACAGATGAGCGCCAACGCTCTTACGGATAAACTCCATCGCGGTAAGCCCCACATCGCCCATTCCGGGCCAAGCGGCGAACATCACCGGCGGCTTGTTAAATTGCAGCATTTCATCGCCCATCTGACAGTTTCCTCTCGTTGAGGGATCCACTAATCTATAGAGCGCAATATGTATACCACGGGGGGAGGCATGAGCCCCGGGTAAGGACACCCGGGGTACCAAGCGATCGACTATTATCTTTATCTCTTATCTGCCAATAATCCGCCACTCAACCCGGCGATTCCGGCTATGACAAGCCTCATCTCCGTCACAATTCGGATTCACAGGACGCTCTCTGCCAAAAGAGGTCAACTCAATCCTTGCGGCGTCAATGCCGTAGGTAATGAGGAAGTTGCGGGCGGCCTGCGCTCTTGACTCCCCGAGGCCCATGTTGTAGGCGGATGTACCGCGTTCGTCGGCATGACCCTCTGCCATCACACGCAGAGTGCCTCTCTGACGCATCATATTTCCCGCTACTTCCAAAGAAGCTATCGCTTCCGGACTTAGCGTGAACTGATCGTAAGCGAAATAAATAGTCTGAAAAGCAGCTCTTATCTCCGCGTCAACGTCAACTTCCAAAAAGCTTTCAGGTTCGTTAAAAACGGGGGGCGGCTCAACTGCCGCTGCCGGCGGCGGAGGAGGGGGCGGCGGTTCCGGTGTGACCGTCACATTTTTTTTACCGCATCCAGACAACGCAACCACAAGCGCTAAAGAAAGGGCTGCCGCTAACAGTTTGAACTTTTTGTTCACTAAATACCTCCCGCGTGTTAAATTGGAAAATCCGACGGTTGTAAAAAAGTTAAAATATCATCTCTTAACCGTCACTTTATTAAAAATATATCACAGAGGGTGCTCTTTTGCAAGATTTTGTTTGTTCATAAGTAAAAAAATTGCAGTTTTTTTCTTTTTGAGCGTTCATTCCTGTTATTTAATTATTTTTTGGGTTATGACCAATCAAAAATTCCCATCAAACGAATACGAGCTGATAGAGCGTATCCAAAAATGCCTCTCTGTCTCTTGTCAACAAGAAAACTCTTATGAGGAGATGATCGGAGATGACGCCGCAATAAGGTTGAACCGCACTGCGGGTGAGCGGCTTATAATCACCGCGGACATATCTGTTGAGGATGTTCATTTCTCTTTGAAGACAATGAGTCTTGAAGAGGCTGCCTACAGGGCGATGGTCAGTAATTTAAGCGACTGCGCCGCAATGGGAGCAAAGCCTGACAGTGCGCTTGTGCAGCTTGTTTTTCCTAAAAATTGTGCGGACATCGGAGCGTCTGTCGAAAATGTGTACAAAGGTTTCGGCCGGGCGTGTGACAAATGGAAATTCCCAATTGTCGGCGGTGATTTATCAGGCGGCGGCAAATGGACAATCGCTGTTACCCTTATAGGTTCTGCCGATCCCCAAGAACGAGTGCTTAAACGCAGCGGGATTTGTGACGGCGATGTTCTGTGGGTAACGGGGACGCCCGGTGAAAGCGCCGCGGGTCTTGCGGCGCTCTTACAGTGGGGCCGCGAAAAAGGCAGCGAAAAGTATCCGCAATTTGTAAATGCTCATATCACGCCGGTTCCAAGAATAGACGAGGGCCGCGCTCTTGCGGCTTGTCAAGATGTGCATGCGATGATGGATTTGTCTGATGGTTTATCCAAAGATATTGCTACGCTCTGTTTTGACAATAAGTTAGGATTTATCTTTGAGAATCCAGCAGAAAAATACGGTTATGAGGAGATGATAACGCTGTCCAAAGAGCTCAATTGTGATTGGAAGAACTGGTTTTTTCACGGCGGGGAGGAGTACGAGCTGCTTTTTGCCTGCGATCCATCTTTTCATCCTTATGCACTTGATAAACTTTCAAATGTAAAACTGCTTCGTCTCGGCAGTTTCACCTCAAAGCTCTCAGGAGTCCGCGTTAGACAGGGGGATGACGCCGTTGAGCTTGAATCCCGCGGCTGGGATCATGTAAAATCAATAGAGACCCCTTAAAATTTGTTACGCAAACAGCACAATGTAATTGCGCAAAGGGCTGTCGTTTAGATATATTCTCTAATAGCGGTTGTATGGACGCGGGGCGTGCCATACCATATGATGATATTTCCTGTTCTCTCCGTACCCCTTTAGGGGTACAAAATCTATGGCCCCGGGTTTTAACCCGGGGTTGTAAAAAGGCAGAATCAAATAAATGGAAAATACAATTATATTTTGGATTGTTAACACTCTCATATTTCTTTTTGGAATTGCGGTAGGGCATAGTTATCTGCTTTTGAGACTGCGGCGGGAGGATAACCGCAGGCGGGAGCTTGAGATTATGCTTATTGAGAGGAGGTCTGAGGTGCTTAAGCACAGTAAGGCGGCCGCAAAAGACCTTGAGGATGTTCTTTACAAGGTTAAAATTCAACAGGAGATTGATGACATTATTCGTAAAGGCAATGTATAATGAAACGATTTATCTTAGTGATACTTCTCATCGTGATCTCTGTACCTGCTTTCAGCCAAATCCGTTTTCGCGGCAGTGACGGCTGGGGGTGCAATACTAATACCCGCTATGAGCAGCTTTTTAATAATTTCGCCTTAGAAACTTTTACCGGCAGTGTTTCAAGGGTGGATACAATCACGCCTATGACAAACATGAGTGTAGCTGTTCGGCTGATTTTGGCTGCAGACGGCGGCGGGACTATGCCGATACATCTTGGGCCCGCATGGTTTGTCCTCAATCAGGATTTGAATTTCCCAAGCAACGATAAAATTGAGGTAAGAGGTTCCAGGGCGAGTATCTCCGGTTCAGAATTTGTTATGGCGGTAGAAGTCCGCCGGAAAGACCGCATTCTGCGCTTTAGGGATGACGACGGGAATCCGTTCTGGTGCGTTTTTCGCAGGAGATGATTAACCCCGGGTTTAGCCCGGGGCGGCGGCGGTGAGGACTCTTCAGTATCCCTCAAAGCAGGCTTGCGCAAACTCCCAGTTAGCCATTTTTTCCACAAACGCGCTCACATAATCGGGACGGCGGTTTTGATAATCAAGGTAATAGGCGTGTTCCCATACGTCAATAGCAAGAAGCGCGGTTTGATTTTTCGCGAGAGGAGTCTGCGCGTTAGAAGTTTTAATAACTTTGATTGCGGAGCCATCCTTCACAAGCCACGCGTAGCCGCTTCCGAATTGCGCAATTGCTGCGTCACCAAGTTCTTTTATGCACTGCTCAAAACTTCCAAAAGAGTTCTCTATCTGCTTTAAAAGTTCGCCCTGAGGTTTTTTCACTCCTCTGGGGTCGAGGCTGTTCCAGTAAAACCAGTGATTCCAAATCTGCGCGGCGTTATTAAACAGTTTCTCAAACTCGTTTTTGCCTGCCGTCTCTTTAATGACCTGCTCAAGGCCCATTTTTTCAAACGGAGTGCCTTTTATAAGCTCGTTTGCGGTAGTTACATATTTTTTATGATGTTTTTCGTAGTGAAAAGAGAGCGTTTTCTCGCTGATATAAGGTTCAAGCGCCGCTTTGCTGTAAGGCATTGGCGGCAGTTCAAAGGGAGAAGCGGCGCGTATTTGATTAAGACCTTTAATTTCCATTTTTTAGCCCCTCACATTAATTGGTGAAATCCTGTACATAGATCACACGATTAAATAGACCGTATCGTCCGATGACCTCACGGCTGCAGTGCAGTCTGAGGGTGATGCGGCCTATTTAATCGTGTGATCTATAATTGCAAATAATGTGCCTTAATAAACCACAACTCTGTTACGTCCCGCCTTCTTCGCATCGTAGAGTGCTTTATCCGCGTTATTAATGAGTTCGGGCGGCTTTTTACCATGCTTGGGGAAAGTCGCTATCCCAAAACTCATCGTGACATTTACCTCCGTTCTGCCGTCGGCGGTTTTAAAGACCATCGCCTCTATCGCCTCTCTTATTCTGTCAACTGTATCGTGAGCGGTTTCCGCGTTCATCTTGTCAAGTATGAGCACAAACTCCTCCCCGCCGTAGCGTGCGGCGGCGTCTATATCCATACGGATGCTTGATTCAAGTTTTGCGGCAACGCCTTTAAGCACAACATCGCCGAATGGGTGGCCGTAAGTGTCGTTGAGTTTTTTGAAAAAGTCGATGTCGCATAGAACTAATGAGAGCGGATCGTTGTATCTTGTACAGGCGCTGAGCTTTTTCTCAAGGATTATTTGGAAGTGGCGGTGGTTAAAAAGTCCTGTGAGACCGTCATGAGTGGCTAAAGCGTTAGCTTGATGTAAAATGAAAATTTTCTCAAGCGCGAGCCCCGCGCTTGTGCCGATGTGGGAGAGCAGGTCTATGTTGGAGTCGGTAAAGACGTCGCTTTTTGCGGATTCAATAAACATCATCCCCTTACACATATCAACTCCAAAGGGGACTGCGAGAAATGACGCGAACTCATTGCATCTTGGCTCCTCTTCACAGTAGCGGATCTCATATTGATCGGCGCTGAAGTTTCTATAAAAACTCAGATTTTTAGAGTATGCCATGTTTACAATAGATTTTTCAGCATTTTCACCTAAAGGAAAATTTAAATTCAGGAGTTCCTCTGAATTTTGACCATAGGCACGCACAACGGCGGCGCTGTTTTTCTCATTTTCATTTTTGAGGCTTATTGTAAGCCTGTCGCAGGGAATGGCGTAGGGGATAATGTCGCGCATTTTATCCATTACCGCGTCAAACTCAAGATTTGTCCAGAACTCCTTTTCGATATTGTTCATTGCGACAAGACGATGATAGTCCAAGCTGCGGCCGGTGTTTAGATATGTTTCGTAAACGGTTATTCCAATAAGGTTAGCCGCGTTTGTGAGAAACTCCTGATCTTCGGCAGAGAACGCGTTTGCCTGCGTACTGTCAACAAGTAAAATACCTCTTGTCACATTATCGGTTTTTACAGGACTTAACATTATAGAATGAATGAGCTCTTCCGGCTTAAAGCGGCGGCCGTCGTCATAATAATAAAGGGTTGCATTTTGGTTTGTAAAGTTAGGTTCGTAAAATGGACGCAAGCCCTCTGTTATGAGACTGCCAAGTATGCCGTGACGCGGCTTCAGTAATGCGTTTTTGTTGACAAATTCGCTTTTTGACCTGAACTTGCGCAGCATGTAGCTCTCATCTTTGGCAGGAAAGAAAATAGCTATGGTATTAAAGTTGGAAAAACGGCTTTCAACAGATGTTATGAACATGTCAAGTATCTTATCTACGCCGTCTTCTGTTTTTCGCCACTGTTTTTTGCGATGCGCCGCCCCAAGAGCTTCCGCCTGTACGGCTGAAGCCTCCTGCACCACGTCCGCTTCGGCGTTTTGAGGAAGAAGGTTTTCGTATTTTTTTGCTCCGCTTGACGGCGCAGTGAAGTTTCTTTTTATCTTTTTAAACGCTCCCATGCCCAAAAACCCGCCAAGCCCTACGCCAAGAAAAAGCCCTGACAAAATTTTGGCCGCTATGGAATCAATAAACAAAATGAAAACACCCAAAACAATAAGAACAATGGGGGTGATAAGTTTTCTATGGAATCTATTCATAGCTTATCTTTTGCCTTTCTAACGGAATCGTTTTTATCGCCGCTTATGCCTAACGCGTCGTTAACAGCGGCTTTTATGGTTTGCTTGTCAAACGGTTTTGACACTACCGCGCGAAAACCCATATTGAGAAGACTGTTTTTTGTTATATCGCGGTCAAAAGCGGTAACTGCGATTATTGGGATGTGTAAAATCTGTTCGTTTTTACTGATCTGGTTAAAAAAACGGATTCCATCCATGACGGGCATCGTAATATCAGCCATGATGAGATCGGGTGATTCATCCTCCGCTTTTTTAAGTCCCTCAAATCCATTAACCGCAGTGATGATTTCGTAATCTTTGTAAAGAAAGATCTCGAGAGTATCCAAAGTATCCTGATTGTCATCTACAAGAAGAATTGTCTTACTCATAACAGTCTAATGAGCTGCCTTTCTGTAAAGAACAAGTCCAATGAAAAGAAAAATAACATTACAGCTCCACGCGCCTACCACTATAGGCAAGTGTCCGTTTTGCGCAAATACAAGTGTAAAGCGGCTTAGTATCCAGTATGCAAATGTCATCAAAAGCCCAATGCCGAAGAGTGCGGGCCCGCCCCCTCTTCTGCTGGTGCGCGCGGTTATGGCCGCTCCTAATAAGATAACTATAAAATTCATAAATGGCAGCGCCAATTTAAACTCAAGCTCCGCCATGAATTTATTTACCGGTTCGCCGCGCTTCTTTGCCGCCTCTATATAGGTTGAAAGTTCCCAGTAGCTCATCTCCTCCTTGGAGCGTACTCTTTTTACAAGCTGCGGGGGAGGGTCTGAAAGTTTTGTGTCGGCAAGCAGTGTGAAATTCTCAACATAAATTGCGCTGTCGGAAAATGTGCGCACCTGCCCGTTTACAAACTGCCATCCGCCGCTGTCGCTGTAGACCGCCTCGGGAGCTTCAATAAACTCTACAAGTCCGTCCTTTTTAAAAGTATAGCGCTTTACCCCGCGGGCGTATTGAGGATTTGTGCAGAACTCATCATAGAGGTACATGGTTTGCGGATCTGCGAAATAGAAGAAGTTTTTGCGGTATTCGCGTATGGCGCTGCCTTGAGGCGCTTCGGTCTGTGCAGGCTGAGGTTTTTTGCCAAAACTCGCTTGGAGCTCCCGGCGCTGTTCGTTAGCTTTTGGGATAATCTGTTCTCCGCCGTAAAATGAGCCGAGAGAGATAAGCAGTCCAAGAAGAAGCAGCGGTGAGGTTAACTGCTTTATGTTAATCCCTGCCGCTTTCATAGCTGTGATTTCGCTTGATTTGCTGAGTCTGCCAAGTGTAAACATGGATGAGAGAAGAAGTACGATAGGGAGAACGGTTTGGGTAATCCAAGGCAGATAGTAGTAGTAAAAAAGCGCAATTTGAGTATAGTTTGCCTGTTCAAATTTTTTAAGATTGCCAACATAGTCCACAGTTACAAAAATGACAATGATCGCAAGAAGAAGCCCTATGGTGTATCCGGTGAAAATACCTATGAGGTATGTGGGGAGTCTTTTTATCAGCACTCTAAGAAAGATGTACGGCAGCTTAAATAAAACTCCGGGAAGTTTCCACAGCCATGATCTTGTAAGAACTCCGAATACCCGGTTGTTTTTGCCGAAGATATTTTTAATAAATCCGAAGTTAAAAGTGGTCTCGCGGAGCATGAGGATTGTGAGAATAACTCCGCACAAAATTAAAAATATGTTTCCCGACCACATTCCAACAAAAGGCGAGACTATCATCTTGTCGCCGAGATTTTCACCCGTTATAAGAAACGCCCAGTAGATGATAAAGAAGAAAACCGAATAGCTCGCTCCTACGGCAAGTCCGCCTCTTTTTGCCATTATGCCAAGCGGCGCGCCTATGAGAATAAAGATTACGCAAGCCGCGGGGATAGCGAATTTTTTATGCACCTCAACCATGTACTGGGCGATCTGCGTATCGTTAGTCTCTTTTCGCCTTATAACTCTTTCGGTAGTGTTTTGCTCGATTTTTACCTGATTTACAATACGGTGTGAATTTCTTCTGAATCGTTTGCTCCAATCATCGAAAGCCGCGGTTTCATAACTGCTTACAGAGAGTGCGGTATCAGAGAGCGATAAAGAGTCGGCGCGTAAAATAAATTCGCGGATGGAATCAAGTGAAGATGTGAACTGTAAAAATATTTCGTCTGTTGACGCTCTGAGTTCCTTTACATCCTGCAGCATCATGGCATTAGTTTTTTCGCGGTCGCTGCGGTAAGCGGATTTTGTCCGTTCGAGGCCGGTATCTATATTTTTGATGTAGAAGACCTGTTTGGCGAAGCGCGCGACAAGATACTCTTTTTTGTTTGCCCTGCTTCTGCTGTGAGTTTCGCCATCGTAAAGAAAGAGCTGCAGGTACTGTTCATCGGCGCTCATGCTTATGGAGCCGCTTGCGGCCGCGGTTACGGATGGGTCTTGATTTGGATCGTTTGAAAGTATGCGTATACCTTTAAGAGCGCCGCTTCGGGCGTTAACCTCTTCAACCTGCATAGTGTAGTTTGGAAAATCTCTTATGAGAACGCCCGGTTCAATAAAGGCGGCAGGACGTTTACGTGAGATATCGCCAAGGAGATTTGCCGCGTGGTGGTTTGCTTCCGGCAAAATGAGATCGTGAAAAAAGGCAAGCGATACCATAAGCACAAATGAGGCGCTCACAACCGGTATCATAAGGGTGTGCATACTGCGTCCCGACGCTTTAATGGCGGTGATCTCGTTATCCGCGGCCATGCGGCCAAAGGTCATAAGCGTAGCGCAAAGTATCGCCATCGGGATTGCAAGCGCGAGAATCCATCCAAGCTGTATGAGGAATACCTCAAGCACTACAAACGGGTCTACATTCTTAGAGACAATGCGGTCTAAAAGTAAAATCGCCTGCTGCATGACAAACAAAAACACAATTACGCATAGAGAGGCAAGAAACGGGAATATGTGTTCTTTAATTACATATCTGTATAAAAGCATTTTTAATGAGCTATTGTTTTGAATGAATTTAAAAAAACTTCGGCATATATACTGCCAAACGGCACGCATCTGCACTGCACCGCACGCAACTGCACGCAGGGCCGGCTCTGTTGCTCAGCGGCACAGTGTAAACGCATACCGTGATTCAGTATAATTATAGAAAATAAGTTCGGGGTGCGGGGATTACCTAAAATTGTTTAATCATCGTTAATACGTGCATGATAACTATCTCTTGAACTACGTCATAAATTGACACTGCACCGTACGCATCTGCACGCAGGGCCGGCTCCAATGCAGTCAACTTAAGGAAATCCGCACCCCTTTAGGGGTGCAAGGATGTAACCAGGGGCTTTAGCCCCTGGGGAGCGGAGGATGCAGGAGGCGCTGGTACGGTTACGCGCAC
>WRCH01000087.1 GCA_009784115.1 Chitinispirillia bacterium | reverse complement strand
CTTTTGCTTTCATAATTTTTTCCTTTTTACGGGCGGCCGCGAGGGCCGCCCTTACAAATTATCCGGATTATCTCAGAGGCGGGGTTTACCCCAGCCTGCTGTCAGTTTTCATTCATCAGTTAAATTTATTGTTGATTTTACTATAGTACCAAGGCCCATTTGAGATTTGATGTCGAAAACATCTGATGCGCGCTTTACGTTTGGCAGTCCAAGCCCGGCTCCAAACCCAAGGCTTCTTATCCAGTCCGTAGCGGTTGAAAATCCCTCAACTAACGCCTGATCTACATCCGGTATTCCGGGGCCGCTGTCCTTTGCTGTGATTTCTATGCGTTTATCATTTATAGAGCAGGAGAGTCTTCCGCCGTCGGAGTGCGCCACAAGATTTATTTCAAGCTCATAGCTTGCTATTGCCGCGCGGCGTATCAGTTTTGGGTTGTAGCCGCGCTCCTTCAGCACTCTGCGGATTTCACTTGACGCGCTGCCGCCCTTTTCGAAATCGAATTTTTTAATACTGAATTCTCTGTAATAGAGCTGACCGGTGCCCGCTTGTGAGGCCGCCGCCTGCTGCTCTCCGCCCTCTTCTAATTTGTTAACCGCGCTGTTCATCTCAAAGAGGAGTTTTGACATCACGTCGCCGGATGTTACAATCCCAACAAGTTTTTCATCTTTATCAAGTACAGGAAACCGGCCTACTCTATAGCGCTCAAACCATGTCATGGCAAATGAGAGCGGCATATTGTCTTCAAGTACAATAAGGTTTCGGGTCATACGCCCTTCTGCCGTGTCCCCAATATAGCCAAAGTCAAGCGCGCGCAGAATATTGTCAACGCTTACAAGACCAAAAAGCCGCCCGTTTTCCGCAATCGGAACACCGCTGATACGATTCTCTTTCATAAGATTTTGGATATGACGCATGGTGTCAACCCGCGTTGCGGTTATGAGATTTGTAACCATAACGTCGCGCACCTTCAAATTGAAAACAATCTCAAGGGTAAGAAGCGAAGATTTGGAAGCGTCAACAAGTGAAGGCATTGTTATTTCCTGAATATACTCATCATTGTTACATCATCATAAGGTACGGCGCCCGCGCCGTGCTCTTTGAGCGCGCCGCGCACACGGTCTACTACTTCCTGAGCGCCGGTATAAGGCCGCTCCAGAAGCTGCATGAACCGCTGTTTTGAGAAAAACTCATTTTTCTCATTTTTCGCCTCAAGAACTCCATCGGTGTAAAGCACAAGCATGTCGCCGTGGTCAAACTGTAAAGTTCCCTTGCGAAATTCAATCCCGTCCGCTATCCCGACCGCGGGCCCCGTAGGTTCTAACCATTTTACAATTTTACCCTCAGAGCGCAAAAGCGCGGGCGGATTATGGCCCGCGTTTACATATATCAGATCGCCTTTTTCAAGATCAGCTATCGCAAAGAACATGGTAGCGTACATAAAACGGCTGTTTCCGGTATGATGGTGATTAACAACATAGCGGTTTGTTAATCGTATCGCGTCAAGCGGGTCGTTTTCTTCGCCTTGCAGCTGTTCAGAAAAAGCGCGCATCAGGCTTCTGATAAGAGACATAAAAAGCGCGGCGCCTACATCCTTGCCGGAAACGTCGGCTATTAAAAACGCGGCTCTTTTATCATCAAGCAAAAACGCGTCGTAAAAATCACCCGATACTTCCCGCGCAGGCGTAAAGAGCGCGCATGATTCCCAGCCCGGAGTTTTAGGCATCGTTTCAGGCAGAAAGCTGGCCTGAATATTTCTGCCTATTTCAAGCTCGCGCTTTACCGCTTCAAGGTATGCCTGCTCCTGTTCTCTGAGTTTTTGCAATTGTTGATTCTGCTGTTCAAGGGTTAATGCCTGCTCCTGAACTTTTTTCATAAGAAGCGCTCCCTGCAGCGCACCGCTTAAGTGCTCTCTGAGAATCTCATAGATATAGCCCTCAAGCGGACCATTTTTAAATACCGCCATTCCGATCTGTTCATTTTTAAAGAAGAGCGGCTGGACTACCATTTGGTAAGTGTCGGCGCTTGGTTTTATCCCTCCCGGTACAAGTTCGCTTGTAGGAAAGAATAGATCGGTGACAGCGCTCTTTTTACCGCGCTGCAGAGAAAAAATTGGCTTTGAGTTGATAAATGTTTTAGTTGACTTATCGTAAAGCGACAGATAAAAATCATTTATGCCGATAGTTGGAAGCACCTGAGCTATCGCTTGAGAGATACCGGAAAAATCAAACGTATTCGCTATGGAGTGACCCGCGCGGCGCATGAGCGCTGCCTTTTGTTCCACCAAAAGTCTTTTGTGGCCTTGCACTCTCACTGCCGCATCACTAAATAAGTTATACCCCTCGTGAAGCAAAATATTTGCAGTTTGTAATTTAGCGTCATCGAATTCTTTGGTGAAATTGCGTATGATAACAAGGATTTTCTGCCATTGCAAAAGATCGCCTTTGCTGAATACCACGCCGCGCACTACGCTGTTAAGAGCGGGAAGAAACGCGGCGTCTCTCACTTCCTCTACTTCGTCAAAAAATGATGAAGCGAGCTCTTTTATGTCGTCCGCATCCGGTTCGGAAGCGATCTCTTGTTTGACAAAAGAGATGAGAGCCGCGTTAAGCTCCTCTTTAAGCTGCGCGGTATTGGCGCTTGTGAGATCGATAGAAATTTTGCGCTGACCCAAGCTGTGCTCTGGATTAATAAAGCATCCGCAAGACTGGCGCACAACAAGCTGTGCGCTGAGCACAGTTCGCAAAGGAACCTCTTCGCCCTTGATTTTAGATACAAGAAGTCCAACGGCGGATCTGCCGATCTCATATATAGGTTGACGAATAGTAGTTAAGGGCGGAGTTATAAGCTCGCCCTCCTCTATTCCGTCAAATCCGGTGACCGCTACCTCCTCGGGCACCCCTATGCCGCTCTCCTGAAGCGCGGCTATTGCGCCCAAAGCGGTTTCGTCGTTTGCGGTTATAAGCGCGTCGAATTTCAGATTTTTGCTTAGCAGCTCAAGCACCGCCCTGTAGCCGCCGTCTCTTGTGAAATCTCCCGCTATGATGCGGTCTTCTCCGCCTTCAAGACCGTACTGCGCGATATATTTGCGAAAGAGCGCGAGTCTTTGGTCGGCGTCAACGTTGCCCTTGGGGCCGCCTATATAGCCGAATTTGCGGTGGCCGTGCTCCTGCATGAGATGCGATATGAGGCTTTTAATCCCCGATTCGTTGTCTATAAGTATAGAGGGGATATTTTCAAGCGCCGGGGTAAGCGTTACTACAGGGAGCCCTTGAAACTGTTCCATGAACAGGGCGAACTCTCTGTCGGTGATGAAATTTTTCAGAGTTCCTGAAACGATCAGGCCGTCAACATTTTTTTTGTCAATGTGATTATAAATGATGTTACGCTGACCTTCATACGGATTTTGCGGCGACAAACGCAAAGACCCGCCGGCGTAACAGATTAGATTGCATCCATGCTCCTTGGCGCCGTCAACCACTCCAGGCCACAAATTGGAGTAGTACATCCCGGCAAAACCCTCAAGGAGCAGGCATATATTCTTTTTACGCGCCGATGAATTAGGCATGTGTAAGCGATCCCGTGAAAAAGGTTTTAGCGATTTGGGTATTTATACAATAATACTATTTTAATTTATCCCATCACAACCTTTACCTCGTGCTTCATTCCATCATTAAAAACCGGAATTACCGGTTTGTCAAGAGTTTTGCCGTCTACAGATATAGACTTTACCCCTTTGCATACGCCTGATGGATTTTCTACCTTTATGGAATACCGGCATCCGCGGAATGTGCGCTCTACTGAGAAACGATCCCAGTTTGCGGGGATGCAAGGGTCAACAAGAAGCCCGTCCATCTGCGCCCGCAGTCCGAGAATGTATCTGCATGCCGCCTGAAAAGTCCAAGACGAAGTTCCCGAAAGCCAGCTGTTGCGCGCGAGTCCGAACTGCGGATGCTCATCACCCAAAATATTCTGAGGATAAACATAAGGCTCGCACTCGTATTCGTCAATAATATCATTTTTTGCCGCTGGGTTTATCTGATTATAATACTCATAAGCACGCTCCCCGTTACCCATGATAGCTTCAGCGATCATCATCCAGGGGTTAGTGTGCAAAAATATTCCGCCGTTCTCTTTTGCTCCGGGAGGATAGGTTGTAATACCGCCCTTTGTCGGGTCGAAACCGTTGAAGCCGGGGGCGGAGAGCTTAAGTCCCTTTGAAGTGTTAAGCATTTTGCGCGCACTGTCAAGCGCCTGACGGCCGCGCTCCGGCGTCGCGAGTTCTGAGAATACAGGCCATGACTGACCATTAAGGTAAATCTGCCCGTGGCTGTTCTTACTTGACCCAAGAGGCGTGCCGTTTGCCTCATAGTAACGCACATACCACTCGCCGTCCCACGCCTGCTCATTTAGGTTTTTCTTCATGAGGGCGTGATCTGCCTTGTAAGCCTCTGCTTTATCTTTGTGACCTAAAAATTCTTCAAGATCAATCATTTCAAGAAGAGCGCGGCTATACAAACAGGCATTAAACATAGATTCGGCGCCTGTGGGCAAATTGACGCAGTCATTCCAGTCCGCAAAGCCAAGAAGCGGCAAGCCATGAGCGCCCATATTGTTTTTAGTAAAGTTAAGCGAGCGGGTGAGGTGATCATATACAGAACCTGATTCAACCGGTTTACCGCTCTTATCCTTTTGATAATATGGGATAGATTCATCAAAAAACTTAGTATCGCCGGTCTCTTTTATGTACGCGCTTACAGCAAGCACAATCCACAAATGGTCGTCACCGTAATACTGCGGACGGTCGGGCATCTCATGCGCGTCGCCGTTTGTAGCTTCCATGCTCAAGGGGTTAAACTGGTGCATTGCGCTGCCGTTTGTGTTTTGAACAGAGAGCAGCTTTACAATAAGCTCTTTGGACTTTTCCGGCATGTGGCTGACTACGCCCATCACATCCTGAGAGCTGTCACGGAAGCCAAGTCCGCGTGTGCCCATACCGAGCTGATAGTATGAGAGATAACGTGACCAGTAATATGTGATGAAGCACTGGCGCGGGTTGTGTACATTTACCATACTGTTAAACGCGGGGTCGGGTGTCTCAACCTGCATTGTATCAAGAAACTTCACCCAAAAATCAGCGAGAGCCTTAAACTCTTTATCGATAGTCTCCGGGTTGCGGAACTTTTCGATTGAATCTTGCGCGGCGGCAAAGCTCGCTTCCTGTCCAAACTGTGTGATGATTCTTTTTGTTTCGTAGGGCTTCAAACTTCCAAGATGGTGCATGAGCGCCGCGATATTATCGCCTCTGTGCGCCTCGGTATTTGAAAGCTCATCATTTTGAAGCGCAAGGGGAGCGGCCCATGTGCCGTATTCGTTATCACCCAAAAATATCTTGCGATCTGTCTCAAAGGATGCGGCAGGAAAGTTCGATGTAAAATAATTGACCTTAGTATCTCTATTCATGAATGCGTATTGAATTAGTGTTTTCATCCCGTCGCCGTTTTCAAACTTGCGCGACTGCATGGTCTGGGGAACCCAGTCCGCGTTTGTGAACTGTTTTACCGCGTCAAAGTGAGTGTATTCAACTACGGGTATGATGTCGATTTCCAAGTTTTCATTAGAGATATTTGTTACGCGGATATCTCTGATTTCGACCTCTGCATTTTGAGGGATAAAAATCGTACACTCCGTTCTAACACCGTAAAATTCAGAAACTATCTTGTTATATCCAAGACCCACACGGCACTCAAACTTGTCATAACTATCTAAAGTGGGAACAAAAAACGGCGAAAATACCTTGTAAGTGTTACCGCGTTTCACTCTTATATAAAGCGTTTCGCCCTTGAATTCACAAGAGGGCATCTGCTGGATGTACTTGGTCATGCGGTTAATCGACGGGTCGCCTTTACAGATAAGCGCACCGCCGGTGTGATCGACAAATCCGCCGAACGCGAGTGTTCCGATGTAATTAATCCATTTTACAGGTGTCTTTGGGTTGGTGATAACATATTCCCGCGCTTCATCTTTAAAATGTCCGTACTTCATAGTGGCAGACCCTCTTTAAGTTAAATTATTGTTAAAATATTTAGTTAGATTGCATAATATTAATGATTTTATTAAAGCTCATATAGTAGTTTTATATAAAGCCATGATCTATATAATATAAATATTATCCATTCCAAGTGGGCATTTTTTAGTTAATTTAAAAAATATGAAAACTTTTCTCTTAATCTTATCCTTTGTGATTACTGCCTTCAGCCAAGATTTGGAACTCAGTTTCCAACCCGGCAAAGCGCGGTACAACCCCGGCGATACTGTGGTTGTGGGGATTGAGGTCTCTATTCCACGCAGCTTCCATCTGTACGGTAATCCCTTGGGGCCGGGGATTGGGAAACCCTTAAAACTTACCGTTGACCAAAATAAAAACATCGAATGGATTGAGGCAAAAAAAAGCGCGGCCAAACGGTTTAACCCCCCCATTGGCGATTGGGTGTGGGCGTATCAATCAAAAGCGTACTTTTTTATTAAGGGAGTTTTATCGGAGGATTTTTTCGGTGATTCGATAAAATCTGAAATTGAGATAGACGCGCTGATCTGTAAAACGATGTGCATCCCCGTTATAAAGCGAGCTGTTTTTTATCTGTCTATTGATAATGACGCTGACGCGCAAAACTTCTGCAGCCTTGCATTTCCCAACGCGCCGGACTGGCAGACCCGTTATGAAAAATCAGAACCGATGGAATTTTTATCCGGTATTCAACATAGTGAGGAGCCGCGTCCGCCGCAGGGAATTTTGGGGGGGATTAATCTCAATCTTGAAGGACTCTCATCACTTGAAAAAGATAACGAATTATCATCAGACGAAGATCATCAATTATCATCTGAAGAGATTTTGATTTGGGATTATTCCCCTCTTCGAAGCCAAAAAGATTATAATTTGTTGACCGCGATTTTAATCGCTCTGCTCGCGGGGCTTGCTCTCAACATCACCCCATGCGTTTTTCCGATGCTTGGGATAAGGGCGCTCTCTTTTGTCCAAGGCGCTGGGGAGTCGCGCCGCCGCGCTTTTTTAAGCGGTCTGTTTTTTGCCGGCGGGATTGTCAGTGTGTTTATGCTGCTTGCCGGCTTGGCCGCGTTTGCGGGATTCTCGTGGGGTCAGCAGTTTCAAAATCCTTATGTAATGGCAGGGATAATCGCGCTTATTTTTCTGTTTAGCTTGGGGATGTTTCATTATTATGATTTTGCTTTACCTTCCGGCATCGCTAATGCAGGAGTATTGCGCAGAGTCGGAAGCGGACTTGGCGGTGATTTTTTTAAGGGGATGATCGCTACAGTGCTTGCCACTCCATGCGGCGGGCCGTTTTTGGGGGCGCTTCTCGCATGGGCGCTTTTGCAAGAGCCGCTTACGATATTTGTTTTATTTATGGCGATGGGTATTGGTATGGCTGTTCCGTATGTTCTTTTGTCAACAAGCCGCCGTCTGCTTAATTTACTTCCCAAGCCGGGCAGGTGGATGGAGGATTTCAAACATTTCATGGGATTTCTGTTGATTATTTTTGCGATTTATCTCATGAAAAGTCTTGACATGCGGCTTATCACCATGACAATTGGAATCTGCTTCGCTATTTTATGCGCAGCAAGCGTAAACAAACGGTTTGCGCCGTTTGGGGTATCTTTGTCAAGACGCATAATTGTATCCTGTTTGTCGATCATATTGTTGCTGACAGGAACAGTTTTTTCGGTGATATTTTTACCTGTTAAATCATCATCGTCATTATCATCATCAGCAAATTCTATTTTATCAGATGAAACCGTATGGATTCCATTCTCGCCTGAGGCGTTAAAAAACGCACACGCACAGGGACAAAACGCAATAGTAAACTTCACGGCTTCATGGTGCAGCGCTTGTCAAATCAACAAGGCCGTAGTTCTAAACAATCGCGCAGTCATAAATCTCCATGCTGAAAAAAACGCGGTTCTCTTCACAGCCGATATCACTAATAAAAATCCTCAGGCAGAAAGCCTGTTGCATCATTTAGGTTCAAGAAGTATCCCGTTTTTGGCAATTTTCCCCGCAGATTCCTATAAGGAGCCGGTAGTGATGCACGGCTCATTGTCAAAAAATAAATATATGACGGCAATTAAAAAATTGCCTTGATATACTGATTTATGCCGTGTACCGGTACAAATGTGCATTACTTAAAAAACTGTCATCATAACTGTCTGCACAGATTATATTCATTTGTAATAATCATTTCATTTTTTCACGTACAGACAGGGCATGCCTTGTCTGTACTTCAATTCAATATCAAGGAGAACCGCTATGTTTCGCGTGATGTCATTCGTAGCTCTGCTTTCACTGCTCGCATTAAACGCCTGTAACACTAAAACGTCAGAATCAGACAAACAGGCCGCGGCAGCGACTAAGATCAGTATTGAGGTATTAGTTGTTGACGATGTTCCCGGCAGGGAGATGGACATTGATCTGTTTGACGGCGGGCCGATGACAAAAGAGGAGAGGCTCGCCTTTATGCCAAACGGCAAAGCCCCGGCTGCTGTCAATGTGTTTGTGTTGAAATCCGGCGATCAAACATATCTCATTGACGCCGGCTTCGGCAACGCTGTGAAAGACGGCAGAATAGACGCCGGCAAGGTAGACGCAGTTTTTATAACACACGCCCACGGCGACCACATATCAGGGCTGTTAAAAGAGGACAGTACCGCAAACTTCAACGCGGCTGTTTACATCTCCGCGCCTGAGAGCTATTACTGGCTTAACGCGGATACTCCTAACTCAGCTTTACAAAAAAAGATCGAAGACGTCTATGGAAACCGCTATAAAACATTTGCGTTCGGCGACACTCTTGTTCCCGGCGTTGTGGCTATAGACGCGTCAGGCCACACACCCGGACATACTGCGTTTTTGGTTGACATGGGAGATAAAAAGATGCTTGTCGCGGGGGACTTTCTCCATGCCGCGGCGCTGCAATTCCCAAATCCTGAAGAGTGCGCCCGTTTCGACATGGATAGAGATGCGTCAATAAAGAGACGAATTGAGTTGATGCAGATGTGCATAGATAACAACTGGCTGATAGCGGGTATTCATATTCCCGGCGGATTTGGAACGGTTAAGAGTAACGGCGATGGCGGGTTTGAGTTTACGCCGTATCAGTAATTTGTCTTTATAGACTAATCCATAATACACCGGCAGTTTCAACTGCCGGCCGCCTTACTTCCAATCCCTTTCCTGAAAAACCAATAAATCTCCTCACGGTCATGACACTCCATAAGTTTCGCTCTTACATCGGGACTGTTTAGTATCGCGGAGAGGTTTGCCAAAAATTGGATATGAGGGGTAGTCGAATTTAACGGCGAGAGGATAAGTACAAAGATAGTTGATTTTTCTTTGTCAATTGACTTGAAGTCAATTCCTTTTTTTGAGAGTCCTATCGCTATTGTAATCTTTTGCACTGCGTCGGTTTTTCCGTGAGGCAGGGCTATGCCGTTTTGCATGCCTGTACTCATGGAGGTTTCGCGTTCCATTACCGCTTCAAGTGCGCTTTTTTTATCGCTTAACATGCCGTTTTTGTAAAGTACGCCTACAAGTTCCTCTATAACCTGCTGTTTAGTGGTTGATTTAAGAGAGGGGATAATGCAGCGCAGATCAAGCGCGCGGTGGATCTCTGTGCTTATTCTTCCGGTTGAGTCTGTGAGTCCTTTTAAAAAGAGCTCCGGTTTTATCATATTTTTTACTTTTAGTATTGTGTCGTTAATCTGTAACAGAGCCTCATAGACGACAGTCTTTATGTAAAGCACATCCTGAACGTCTGTTTCAAAATCGAGGCTTGAGGGGTTTGCGTGAAAGGTAATTTGAGTATCGTTTTTTCGCAGGTGGTATACCGTATGATTGTCAATAAAAACCGTGTGCATGTAAAACCCCTCGCTGCGAAAAGATTGTACAATGCGTGTTTCAAGAAGGTCTGTGAGTTCGGGGCAGTCGAATTTGAAAAAGGTGCCTATGGTATTTCTTACAAGAAAAGCTTTTTTAGTACCTCTCTTGTCGGAGCGCAGAAGAGATGATATAAGCGGCGGAGAGATGAGAACTGTTACAAAAATCGCAAGTACGGCGACAGCGAAAAACTTTTCATCTAAAAGACGGGTAGAGAGCCCTACGCCCGCGATAATAAGAGTCGTTTCGCCGCGGGGCACCATTCCCATTCCTATGCGTAAAGCACCGAGGCGGTTAAATTTTAGAAACAGCGGGGGAAGGCCGCACCCTATAATTTTTGCGAATACCGCTGCTGCCGAATAGATCAGGCCGAATATTAGAACCTCTTTGCTCATAAACAGCCGCACGTCTACAAGCATCCCCATCACTACAAAAAATATGGGGACAAAAAAGTTATATACCACTTCCATTGAATCGCGTACTGTGTCTGAGAGATCGGTCTTTGAGAGACTCAGTCCCACAACATAAGCGCCTATGATCATCGCAAGACCCGCCATTTGGAAGATTCCGGCGGCGACGAGCGCGAGTCCCAAAGCAAAAATCGCTATCGAACCAAGAGATTTAAGATGCTTCATTAATTTGGAGAGCGGATTTGCAAACATTACAACCGCTACGGTAAAACTCGCGCCTATAAGAACCGCCTTAAGCACTACAGAGAAGACATTCGCGTTTGCGGCGCTTTCCGTTGATGAAGCGATAAATCCAACAACTACAGTAAGCGCCGCAATCCCCAAAACATCGTCTGTTACCCCGCCCGCAAGAATCGTTACCCCTTCGGGCGAATCCATCTTGCGTTTTTCTGAGAGAATACGCGCTGAGACGCCAATCGAAGTTGAAGCGATCATAACGCCCAAAAAAAGTACATTGGGATCTGAAAACGGCAGACCGAAAAAGAGTGAACCGGCAAGCGTACCGCCGATAAAAGAGGCGAGCGCTCCGCCAAATCCTACGGCAAATCCTACTATGGAGAATTTCATGAGAAGCGCAAGATCGGTCTCAAGTCCCGCCCAAAAAAGAAGTATTATCGAAGCGATAGTAGCGATTGCGTAAAGCTCCGGCGAGACCGGTAAAATAGTAGCGTTTGATATGGGGAAAAGTCCATTTGGGAATCCGGCAAAAGAGATGCCGCCCAGTAGATAAGGGCCTATTGCCACTCCAAGAAGAAGCTCGCCCAAAACTGAGGGGATGCGGATTTTTTCAAATATAAGTCCGCCGATGCGCGCGGCTATAACAATTACTCCAAGCTGCATGATAAGCCGCGCCATAATATCAATCATCTGCGCCTCTT
>WRCH01000086.1 GCA_009784115.1 Chitinispirillia bacterium | reverse complement strand
TATCGAAAGCGTCTTTTATGCTCTCCATCACCTGCGCGTAGTTGCGGATGTGTATATTATCGTTGAGGCAGACAAGTTTGTAGGTCTGATTTCTAACAGCCGCGATTGCCTGTTTGGATTTGATGAGAAGCGGAAACATCTTTGTATCAACATAGGTATTAAGGGGATGAAAATTTCCCTCGCAAATCTGCCATGTGCGAAAGAGCTCCGGCGTTAAATCCGTTACGTGGCGGAAACGATTCGCTGACGCTTTGTTAAGCTCATCTTCTGCGGCTGCCCAAATGTTATGATAAGTGCTTTTCAATAAAGGCTGCGCGTTGTGCGGTGTGCGCAGACAAACGAATTTGCCATAAGGTTTGAGAAGATAATTCCACCGCGCCTTTATCCCGTAACTTTTATGAAACCATTTATCATGAAAACGGCTCATCACCTCTTTTTTGTCAAAATGTTTATTTATTAATCTGACATTATTTTTTATCCGCTGACCCCATTGAGACAGCCCGTCATTTATACGAAACGCGGCGATATCACACGGCAGGCCATCCTTGAAAAAACGTTCCGGCGCAACATTGTTTGTAATAAAGAAATCATCATTAAAATAGACAAAACGGTCAGACAACCCTTGTACTTTGTGAAGAAATCTCTCAATTGTTGTTGAATTGAAGCAGGGCAGAAATTGCTTGGGGATATAATCTTCGTGATTAACAAGATTGAGTTTAGGATTATCACCATTGAGCCACTCAGGTTTTTGTCCGCAAGTGACAAAATGGACTTTACGCACCCACGGAGCAAATTTTTCTACACCTCTGAACCAATATTTCAAAAATCCGTAATCGCGGAAACGCGCCTCGGAGACCTCGTTTTTTGAATTGTCAATTTTAGGTGAATATTTGGTAAATTCATCTATCCATTTGGGGTCATCCATGTCTACCCATGTTACTATGAAATCTATATCTTCCATTCTATCCGGTTCCTTGCCGCAAAAGTCCTTTTTATCTAAGTAAAAATACCATTTGTATTTTGTAAAAAGGAAGAAAAACAAGTGTGTTGGTAACCGTTTTTAAAATTACCGGCAGTATTCAACACCCAAAAATATTAATTGTTTTCCCATTGCATATTTCCTGGCGTGAATAAATTTTCTCGTCCCACGGTTTATTTACGTCACGGTCGAAAATGACAAGCCATCCAGTGTCAGAGCCTACCTTGTCCATATATTTCGATATTTGACTTAAGCTGTCGGAATGATCTTTTATGCTTTGCAGAATTTTAAGTTCGACTGGGTATTTCTCATCACCATAGACAACGCATAAATCAGCCCGCATAGAACCGAGAGCCATTTCCCGGATAATCTGACCGCCCCCGTTTATGACTCTCTGTAAAAATGCCTGCAAGACCAAATGAGGAGCCGCTTCATCGTATTCGTAAAGATCTGTCTCATAGCGTTTTTTCCATATTTCGCTGTTTTCACGCCAGTAAGCTTGAAAGTCCTTTATCAGAAAATTCATATCTATTTTGCCATCACTTATGTAGCGCGGAGCGGTGTAATCACTATACGCGTTTTCTATTATCCTTTGAACATTCCAGTTTAACGCTCTAACGATCAGCTCCGCATAGATGGGGTTTGCGGGTTCGATTGTGCCGTCTGTCTCTTTTATAAGCCCCAAATCCCTCGTATACAAATAATCATCAGTTCCTTTGTCTATAACCTCTTCACCCAAAATAAGCGGCTGTATAATTTTTCTGACTCGCGGTTCTTTGAGCCGTTCGACAAGTGCGTCAAAATGCGTGTCTCTTCGTTTTATTAGTGTTTCTATAGCTTGTGTCACATTTTCGGCAAGTATTTTCTTTGTAAAATCTCTTTCAAACTGATTCTCAACGATCTCTCTTGCGATAGCATTTACAAGCCAAGGCTGTCCTGTGGTTTTTTCCCAAATCTGATCGATTACATCTTTTTCAAAAACCTGTCCGGTATCGTGAGTATGCTGTAAGCAGAGTTCTTCAATTTCGTCTCTGCTGAATATCCGCAGTTTCATTGACTTTGTGATAATATTAAACGGACTGGCAACGCCTGTGCTTTCAGAATCGGGACGTACAAGCGCCTTATAGTCGCGGAGTTCCAAAAGTCCTACAAGCGCAACGGAATGGACAAAAGGCGACAACCCTCTTGAATTATACCCATTTCTTAATTGCCGCAAAAACAGAATAAGCGTTCCGTTTGAAAGACAGTCGGCTTCATCGAAAAATATCACAAGCGGTCTGTCAAGCAAGCCGCAATATCGTTTTAATTCCATATTCAATACATTTGAAAAATCGGAATAATCCGCGTCTTTCGCAAATTCATTGTTTCGAGGCAAGTCCATTGTAACCAGCGCCGCTTTTATCGTTTTTACAATAGCCGGAATTCCCTCCTTGGGATCAGAAATACCCTGAATACCCTCAAGCGAACAATAGAGCGCGTAATAATCATCTTGTTTATTAATTTCGATAGACGTATTTATTATTAAGGTAGTTTTTCCCGTTTGTCTTGACGCGTGAATAAGAAAATACTCACCGTTGTCAATAAGCTGAGAGACCTCTTTCCCCAGACGCCGCGATGCGTCTATCATATAGTGCATATTCGGGTAACATGGACCCGCAATATTAAATTTACGCTTCATCCGTTTCATTTTTTTTATCCTTTTATGCGCAATTTCTCACGTAAAAAACAGACCCTGTGTTTTAATACGTATATACTGCCTCAGCCATTATCCTCTAAATTATATCTCACTGTATAATTTATACGAAAATACTATTTGCCATATCAATTAAGGCGTTTAACGGTTTAAATCATCCCTGAATCAGGCTTAAACATTGCTCTATCATTGGGATTATGAAAAAAATCTGCGCAATAACAATGGCGCGAAACGACGAGTTTTTTCTTAGCCGCTGGGCAGCTTATTACGGAAAACTTCTTGGTGATGAAAATCTTTTCATCTATCTTGACGGGAAAGATCAGGTCATTCCAAACAATATAGGAAAAGCAAATATCGAAATCGTCGAAAAAAAAGGGAACATGGTCGTTGACGCGGAGAAGAAACGTTTAAGTTTTCTTTCTGACAGAGCGGCTGAGCTTCTCAACAGATATGATCTTGTTATCGGCTGTGACGCTGATGAGTTTTTAGTTGTTGATCCATTGCTAAATTTATCTTTACCCGAATACCTGTCAAAAATAAAAGTGAAAACAAGTATTTCCGGACTCGGCCTCGATTTCGGCCAGCATCTCAAACAGGAAAACGCTCTTGACAAATCAAAATCATTTCTCAGTCAGCGAGAATACGCATTGCTCTCATCCCGCTACACAAAAACCATAGTCATAGCAAAAAAGGTCCGCTGGGGAAGCGGGTTTCACAGAATAAACAGGCATAACTTTCACATTGACAAAAACCTATATCTATTCCATTTCGGAAACGCCGATTACGAAGCGCTTAAAGCGCGCTTTGACGATATGGATTTCATTAAAAGCGGACGCGTACGGCATCTTAAAAAACGGTTAAAGGTGATTGACGATGTCACAAACAGGAAATTTTATGATGATGATAAAATTTTTACTGCCGCCCGCTTGATTCAAACCTTTTGCCGTCAGATTTACGCATGGAATAAGCCGAATATGCTTAACCGGCGCTGGATTGTGAGAGTGCCGCCGCGGTTTAAGGAAGCGGGGGTATGAGATAATTAACCGGTAATAACGGCAAGTTTACACACACTTTGTTTTGTCAATCATACAGGGTCAAGCATCTTCAAGCAATTTTTGGCAATAGCCGCGTAGTTCGGGAAAAGTTCAATAGTTAAAATAAAAAGAAACGTTCGCGCGAGTCAAATCCCAAATTAACGGTATTACGTCTGATTTAGAAATTAGCCGAACTTCCCTCGATTCGCAAAAATGCTTTCAGCAGCAGCATTACTCGCAGCAGCTTGTAATTCATTAAAATTGTACTACCTGTTCGTTCTATATATTATATTAATTTATTCTAAATATCGTTACTTAATCGTTTACACACATATTTCCAAAGTTTGGAGGTTTTTATGAGTATCTCTAAAGTTAAGGCTATTGCGGTTGTACTGACAATGGCAGCAGCTGTATTTGCACAAGAAAACGCACGTATGAGATCTATGGGCTTCGCGCCTATGAGCGATATCTCCGATGTTTTCACCTATCCTGTGCTTATGATGGGGTATCCGAATCAGGTTCAGGCTACGTTTAATGACGGCGCGGTTATAGGTATCAAGCAAATCGGTGAGGGGTTTTCGATTGGAGTGCTTGCGAATCAGGGGTTGATGTGTCCGGGGTTTGCTGATGCGGCTATTACTCATCTAAATGCGCTCCCGGGTGGTCCTGTCGGTGGTCGTCAGTTCAACGAAAATTTTAATATACCTCATCTGCTTCTTGGTTTTGGAGCCGGACCGTTAAATTTAGGTTTAGATATTTTTGTTGAATATGCAAGCTACAACGCTAATACCGTTGATCTTGCCGGTAATGATAACATCTCAAAAGCACATATCCTCAATCCCGGCGCGAGAGTTTCTGCAGGATTGGAATTCGGCGATATGGAGTTGCTTGCAAAGTTTGGCATGGGGTTCCCATCTTACGGCGGTGAATACAGATTAGGCGCAACTACCACAAAAATAGACCCTAACAGTAAAGGGCTCTACATGGAAACCGGAGCCGAATTGTCACTACCTATTGCCGATTTAGATTTCACAGCTGGATTTGGGTACGGGTTTGAGAATTTTAACACTCATAACAACAGTACTGGTCCCCACGAGTGGCATTCTATAATTACCGTATACCTCGGCGCAGAGTTTAACGTCTTGGAAACAGCGGCGGCAGCGTTAGGTTATACTTTTTTCAGATTTGCCGAAACAGATATCATGGATTTCCCTAGCGGAAATCCAGTATCAACGACCAAAGCCATGGATGGAATTCATGCTCACGTTTTCAACCTTGGTATGGAAAACATTTGGGACAATGCTTGGATTTTTGACGCTTTCGCACTCAGAGCCGGTGCACTTTATGCGCTTGGTCTTCCAGTAGTGAGAAATACATCTGACGGTGACTTACGCAGCAAAATAAAATTCCCCGGCACTCACTCCGGCGTTAACCCAACCATGGGTTTCGGCGTAAGCTACAGCTTCCTGACACTCGACCTCGCACTTGACATGGGCGACTGGAGCAGCGGCGTATTCGCCGGTCCTGCAGCAGGACTTGTAACAGGAACAATCAAGTTCTAATTTGTCAAAATCGATACAGATACGATAATTCAGGCGTCCCATTCGGGGCGCCTTTTTTTATTGAGGAATTGCATCAAAATCAGGTGAGGACAAACCCCCCCCCCCGCCCCTGCGAATTTGTTATTTGATCATTATACGATCATCAACCGTACTCTTCCCCGCCTCCTGCGGAAAAAACACCGCGATAACCTCTTCGCAAAAATACCTCAGCTCCAATTCTGAACAGTGCTGATTGCATCTGAGTTCCCGCATCACCATTGCGATAAGCATTTTTAACCCCTCATCGGGCCATCTTTTCATAAGCCTTATCCCAAAGCTCAGCGACTTTTTTATGAGTTTTTCCATAGTGCGGACGCTGACCTGTTTTTCTACAGCGCCGTCAAGCAGATTGCTGAGAAACATGATGCAGAATTTCATTTTAAGATTGCTGTTTATCCACGGCGCTCCCTGAAAATATATTGCGAAGGTTCGGGCAAGAAGCTCTACTCCGGCTTCGGGGTGCCTTATGGCCATGTTTATGCCATGTTCTATACTCTTGACTGCCATTACTACATCTCCGTTATAAACCGAAATTATTTAACCTCTGCAATAAATAAAATAGCAAATGTTGAGACAACCTGCTAATTCGAGGATTGCAGGCTGTTTTTATACTGGTACACGGCATAAATCTACACTGCACCGTACGCAACTGCACGTAGAGCCGTGAGGCTGCTTAGCGGCACAGTGTAGATTTATGCCGTTATTCAGTATATATAATGCGCAGCTGCAGCTTAATTTATTTAGATACTAAATTAAATATGTAAATATTTCCAGTACCCCTTTAGGGTAAGATCTGTTGCACCGGATTTTAACCCGGGGATTCCTTATTATTATCCATAAATATTCCATAATAAATATTTGCTGCACCGCGTCAATTAAGTTATATTTATTATAATAAATTATTTGTCGTCAGACTGACAAATGCGATTAAAGGGAACAAAGGAGAATATGACGTGCATCTCAAAAGAATTGGTCTCGCTGCTGTAATATGCTGCGCCGCGCTGACTAACTACACTTTCGCAAACATTGAGGCGGACGCTGGATTTGTATCACCGAATGTACCCTCAACCTCATACTGGGGCACGCGCGGACTCTCACAAACTGTCGCGGCAGAGCCGCTTGGCGACGGCCGGCTTAATTTCGCTGTAAGCGGATCTAATTTTAAAAAAGAGCAGACTATCGGACTGCCGCCCAAAGGTACAAATGTTTTCACAGGACGCGCGGCGGTTTCATTTGGTCTAAATGACAACATGGACGCGTTTTTACTTCTCCCGGTTTACCGCACCACAGGCGAAGATATTGGTCTTGGCGGATTTGTCGGCGGCGGTAATTGGATAATTCCAATGCCTCAAAGCTCGCCGTTTAGATTTGGTATAAACCCTTATGTAATTTACGGGCTCAAAGATAACAAAGTCACCCGTGACGGTTCGGTTCATTATGCGGGTTATGACTATTTTGACGCTTTCGGCGAAGAAGATAAAACAGGAATCGGCGTGGGTATAAAACTTGTCCAGTCACTTATTCTTGGTCAAAACGGTTTAATGAAACTCCACTTTAATGAGGGAATCTTCAAAAACCCGGGGCATAGTATTGACGAAGGGCTGCTGCTGCTCGCAACGGGACTTCAGATAGACCCCGTCTCTTTTATGACAATCGGGATTGAACTTAACTCAAGAACGACGATTAAAAAACCTACCGTTTCAGATCCTCTTTGGGTTACCCCCTCAGTCATGTTCAGAACTCCGGCAAATGCAGGTTTACTCTTTGGCGCAGATGTCACGGGGTCAAGAAAAAGCGGAGGCGTAAAACCGCTCGAAAAATACCGGCTCTTCGGCGATGTCGCTTTCTCTTTTGACATGTTAGCCTCAAAACGCGCGGAAGCCGCCGCTAAGAGACACGATGAACTCAAAGCAAAAGCGGAACTCGAAAGACAGGCCCAGGAGCTTGCCGCTCAAAAAGAGAGCTTGGCTCAAAGAATGGCGGAAGACTCTATAGCCGCCGCCCAGTCTGTAGCTCAACTAACCGAACAGGCGCAAGCCGACGCGGTCCGCGCAAGAGCGATAGCTGATTCTCTTGAAAATTTAGCGGGAACAATAGCTCAAAGAGCCCAGCAAGATTCCGCGGCAATGGCGCAAGCTATGAAAGAAAAAGAAGAAGAGGTGAGAGCGCAAAGAGAGGCCGACTCACTTACTTTGGCAGTGACTCAAAAACAGCTTGCCGAAGAGCGCGCACGCCGTTCGCAGGCTGAACAGCAGTTCCTTTCAACCGGTATGATGACTCTTGACAACTCGGTTCAGTTCCAGTCCGGCAGAGTAGATATTCCTCACAACGCAAGAGGCTATCTAACCATTACCGCGAGAATGCTCGCAAAATATCCCAAGCTCAAAATTGAGATAGGCGGCCACACCGATAACATCGGCGGAATGCAGGCAAATATGAACATCAGCGAAAGAAGAGCTGAGTCGGTGTATGAATTTATGGTAAGCGTTGAACCGGGATTAGCTACCATGCTATCAGCAAAGGGGTACGGCCCAACAATGCCAAAAGCCGACAACAACACCGCCGCCGGACGTCAGATAAACCGCCGAATCGAACTAAAAGTGCTTAACCCCGAGGTGTTGCAGGAATATAATCCATAACAACATTTCCGCACCCCTTTAGGGGTGCAAGATTGTAGCCCCGGGTTTCAACCCGGGGATGCCCGGGGATGAATGCGGCGGCAAATTAACCAAAATTGCCATGATCACACGATTCAATAATTTCCGTTATTTTATTTCGGGGATACCATCCCAAGAATCTTCTTAAGATCTTCCCAAGAACCTGTTCTCAAATTCGGCTCTTTATTCATTAGAGGCAAGCTGTAGGTTACAATTACAGGTATGTCTTTATATGTATGGTTCGCGGAGCGCAATTTTTCAATATCATCTCCATTATTAAAAAGCGCATTCGCCGCGGATTGTCCGAAAACAAGAAGCGCCTTGGGCTCTATTATCTCAATCTGTCTGTCAAGCAGTGATTTGCAGATTACCGCGCAATCATTATGAAACATATTTTCATCAACGCCGCGGCATTTTTGCAGATAGGTTGTAAATACGTCTGAACCGCCGCTGAGATTCATTCTGTCAAGTATCCGATGATAAAGCTCCCCCGCTTCTCCCTGAAAAGGAAGCCCGGCGTTTTCATCATCAGCACATAAAGGTGATTCTCCGATGACAAGTACTTTACCCTCTGCGCTTCCGGTGCCGAAAATTACTTTTGACCGGCTCTGTGATAGTTTACATTTATCACACTTCACAGCTTCGCGGTAAAGAACCGCAAGTTTTTCTCTTTTTTCAGAATGCGGAGGTAAACTTTTTATATTTGATGAGTGTGGCGCGGAAAGCTTAACATAGTTAAAAGTATCAAGAGGTTTGATTTTTGACAGTTTTGAAGCAGAGGAGGTATTTCCAAAATTTGATTTTGTTGATATCTGCGCGGCACTGTTAAATCCGGCAGCGGCAGTCTCTTCTCTATCTATACTGCCGCGGACTGCTCTATCATCACTAACAGATTTTGCGTTTGAATCAACTTTGTTAATTAAATATTTGATTTTGGAGTCATGCTCAAAAACGAGTTCATCAAAGCCAAGATCACGCTGAGTGCGCAGATAGGCGGATAGAAGAGAACGTGCGCTCATCTCCCCCGCCCTTACCTTAAGCCCATAGATTGAGCGATATTTTTAAGTATCAAAACGGCGGCCTGCGATTTATCCATCATCGCAAACTGCTCGGGATTTCTGCCGTTTTTAAAAAGAATGGTGAACGCGGTACTGTCCTTGCCAAGTGTGTCATCAGCTTTATTGAAGATCATCATATCACAATTTTTTCTTCTCATTTTTGATTCTGCCCTGCTTACGTCATCCCCGCTCTCCAAAGAGAAACCCGCAACGTATTGATTGGATTTTGAAGCTCCGAGTTCCGCGAGAATATCAGGATTGGGTACAAGCTCAAGCGTAAGTTTTTCATCCTCACAACGATGCAGCTTTTCTTTAGAAAAACTGACCGGTCTGTAATCGCTTACCGCCGCGGCCATAATACATATATCTGATGATCCAAATTTTTCCGCTAACGCGTCCCGCATCTCAAGCGCGCTTTTTACGTGGATGACCTCTGCGCGGACGGGAAGCGGATGCGCCGCAGGCCCGCTCACCACCGTAACATTTTGAGCACCCATTAAAAGAGCGGCTTCGGCAAGCGCCGCACCCATTTTTCCTGATGATTTATTGGTGATCACCCGCACCGGATCAATCGGCTCTTCAGTAGGCCCGGATGATATGAGCACCCTCTTACCTTTAAGCAGATCACATACGCCAAGACGGGTAAAAATGTGTTCAGCAATCTCGTCAACCTCAAGCATCCGCCCCGGCCCCGATGTTCCGCAGGCGAGCTCGCCGCATCCTACATTAAGTACAGATATCCCCCTTGCGTTAAGGGAGAGAATATTGGCCTGAGTTGCTTTACTCTCCCACATGACGGTATTCATAGCGGGGGCGGTCATGATTTTTTCTTCGGGGATAGATAACGCAAGCGTGGTAAGCAGATTATCGCCTATGCCCGCGGCGATCTTCGCGATAGTGTTTGCGGTGGCCGGCGCTATAACAAAAATATCCGCCCATTCCGCGAGACGGATATGATCCATATCATAATTTGATTGTTCGTCAAGATAAACCGGACTGCCGGAAAGCGCAGCCAAAGCCTCTGCGCCGACAAGAGGACACGCGGCCGGGGTAAGCACAACCTTAACTTCGCACTTTTTTTTGCGAAGCAGCCTTACTAAAAGAGGGATCTTATAAGCGCCTATCCCTCCGCTAATGCCAATGAGAATTTTTTGCACAACCTGCCCGCGCTATTCTATGCTGCTGTCTTCTAACTCTTCAACGACTCTGCCCTCAAAAAGCTTGCGCAAAGCGAGTGTTGTAGGCTTCTCTGTAGACTCAATAGTGCCCTGACGCAGCTGATCATTAATCACACGCGCCTCCTGAGACGCCATGAGCACAGCCTTATAGCGGCTAACACCCTTTTTTTCAAGTTTCTCAAGCTCTAATTCATGAAGCTCATCTGACATTTAAAACCCCCTTTTTATTCTATATTTTGAATCTGCTCTCTGATCTTTTCAATATTTTCCTTGAGACTCACAGACCAGTGAGCGATCTTTACATCATTCGCTTTTGAACCTATGGTATTTGCTTCCCTG
Organism: Chitinispirillia bacterium; assembly: GCA_009784115.1. Lineage (GTDB taxonomy): Bacteria > Fibrobacterota > Chitinivibrionia > Chitinivibrionales > Chitinispirillaceae > WRCH01. The sequence goes on along the minus strand of WRCH01000086.1, from coordinate 1,057 downwards.
TTCATCTCCTGCAGCAAAAAGCCCATGCGTTTTCCAACCTGTTCATCGAGATCAAAATTTTCGCTGAACTTTTCTATATGGGCGCGGAGACGCGTGATCTCTTCTGAAATGTCAAGACGCTCCGCCATAAGCGTAACCTCAGTTGCGAGGCGCTGAGGTTCAGGAGGAGCAGCGAGAAGTTTCTCCACGCGTGCGCCAAGAGACTCTCTGTATTCAGCCACCCGCTCCGGGGCGCGCTTCTCTACAAGCTGCAATGTTTTTGCTATCTCTTTAAGCATCTTTTTTAACTCTTTGACAAGCGCAGCGCCCTCAGCCTCACGCGACTCCTGAAACGCTTTTATCGCGTTTATAAGAGTAGGGCGCAGATGCTTCCAAAGCACCTCGTCGCTATAACTTGCAGATTCGCTCTTTACAAAATCACCGAAACGCAATACATCATTGAGCCGAATCTCTCCGCCAAGTTTATACGCGTCCTTGACTTCTGTGAGAATGCGCACATAATTGTCAACAGACGTCTTATCCCACGTGAGCTTACCGTTCTCGGCTTCACGGTCGCAAGTGACCACAACATTTATAGATCCGCGTGATATCGCCGAAGTGAGCTCTTTTTTAATTTTTGACTCAAGGTTCATTGTCCACTTGGGCTGTCTGATCTGAATCTCCTGATAACGGTTATTAACCGCGCGCAGCTCCACCCTGTATGTACCCGATGGGGTAGAGTTTTCGCAAAGCCCAAAACCTGTCATGGAACGAATAGGCATATTTCTTTAGTTTCCGCGCGTCCAAGTAATTAATCAACATGGATTACGCTTGTTAGAGTCCAATAAATCAGTTGAATATAATATATGCCGGATTTAATAACCAATAACCCCGCCCAAAAATGATAACAACATCACGCATCGGTGTTTGCGGGGGGTGTCCCCCCGTCAAAAGGGCAATGCAGTCAACTTAAGGATTTTTCTACATGTTTCTCCGTTTCCAGCGCCCCTTTAGGGGAGCTTAGATTGTAACCCAGGGCTTCAGCCCTGGGGTTGCGTGCGCGTAACCGTACCAGCGC
>WRCH01000085.1 GCA_009784115.1 Chitinispirillia bacterium | reverse complement strand
ATATTATATCATACAATTAATTTGGTGATGTGATATGTCTCAAAAGAAAAATGTGAATAGAGAGCGTCAAAAAGCAGTAATCAGCCAAATAAAAGCCAAAAACGGCTCAATCCGTATGTCGGAGGCTATCCGTTCGGGCATGAGCAGGCGTACGCTGTATTCCCTAAGAGATAAGGGTATAATTGAGCAAGTCTCTCGCGGTGTGTACAGGCTTTGCGAACTGCCGCTCTCTTCACATCCCGATATGCTCGCAGTAGCTCTGCGCGCTCCTCATTCGGTTATCTGTCTAACCTCCGCGCTGTCGTTTCACGAAATTACAACACAAATTCCAAACGCCGTAGACATCGCAACTCTCATCGGTACAACCATTCCGCAAATCTCCTATCCCCCCGTAAGGGTACACAGACTGCGCGAAGCTCCATTCAGTACAGGAATTGTAGAATACAAAATTGACAATGTAACAGTTAAAATTTATGATGCAGAAAAAACACTCTGCGACTGCTTCAAATTCCGTAGATACCTTGGGATGGAAGTAGTTCTTGAAGCGCTCAAACTTTACCGCGAACGCAAACCGCTAAAGGTCGACAGGCTTATGGAATACGCCCGCATCTGCCGCGTAGAACGTGTCATTCGGCCATATATTGAGGCGACACTATGACAGCTAAAAATGTAAAAGACCTTGCGGCTTCGATAAGACAAAAGCTGCTCAACAGATCAAAATCGGAAAATCAATCGTTCGAGGAGATTGTACGCAGATACGCAATGGAACGGTTTCTTTACAGGCTCGGACTTTCGCAGTACAAAGAACGGTTGATACTAAAAGGCGCGCTGATGTTTGCGGTTTGGAAAAACTCTATCTCCCGCACCACTCTTGATATTGATATGTTGGGACGCATAAGCAACAGCGTCACAGTTATTGAAAAGTGTATCTGTGATATTTGCACAATAAAATCCGAAGATGACGGCTTGATTTTCGACCCCTCAACCGTAAAAAGCGAGAGCATAACAAAAGACGCAGATTATGTCGGACGCAGGGTTCTATTTACGGGTAAGTTAAGTACAATGCGCATCTCCATGCAGATAGATATTGGATTTGGAGATATGGTATTTCCCGAACCTGACAGAATCATAATGCCGTTGTTGAATACGCTTTGCGAAGAAGCATATCACCGGCACTCGTAGCAAACTACCAACTTCATCTGCCCGATAAGAAGCTACTGCAAGATAAACTGCGTGAAATAACAGAAATTGCGGAAAATCAAGAAAACGAAAATGCCGCAGAAGATTAAGCCAAAAAACTCGCAGACCTCTGCGAGAAATACAAAGATTTGATTTCAAGAGCTAAAACTCGCAGATCTCTGCGAGTTTTCAAAACGTCTCTCAATTGTGTAGCCTTTTCATCCGGTCATCCGGGAGCGGTATTCCGCTTATTGCATTAGAAAAATACGGTAGTGTCATAAACGCGTTGGTGCGATTGCGGTTTCCATTGATTTTTATGAAGTTACAAAGATACATCAACTGATTTGGCCCACTTCCTTATAAAATACGTCTTGCGGTATGAAAAGGTAAGACAAAAAAACGCATGAAGAGCTGTTATTCTCTCCATGCGTGATTTTAATGGACGACAAGGACGTCAAGGACATAAATTGCCGTCGGTTATGATTGTTGGGCGAAGACTCTTAAAACTCCCCGCCGATCTCCACAAAATCGTCGTTTCCGTCATGCTCATCTACATGAATCATGTCGGATTCAAGGTCTTTTACTCTCAGCTTGCGGTACATTTTTGAACCTGTTCCCGCAGGGATGAGATTACCCATAATAAGGTTCTCTTTGAGACCGTTGAGGAAATCGGTCTTCCCTTCAACAGCAGCTTTTGAGAGAACTTTTGTTGTCTCCTGAAATGACGCGGCGCTCAAAAATGACTCCGTTGTGAGAGACGCTTTTGTGATACCGAGAAGCATCGGCTTAAAGGTCGCAGGCTCGCCGCCGTCGGCAATAACCCGCTCATTCTCTTCACGCAGTTTCTTTCTGTCAACATCGTCGCCCTCAAGAAAATCGGTATCTCCCGATTTGTCAACACGAACCTTGCGAAGCATCTGCGAAACGATAACCTCAACGTGCTTGTCGTTAATCGTAACACCCTGCAAGCGGTACACAGCCTGAATCTCGTCAAGCATATACTCCTGAACAGCGTTCTCTCCAAGAATGCGCAAAATATCGTGCGGGTCAATCGCGCCCTCACAAAGTCTGTCGCCCGCTTTTACTCTATCGCCCTCATGCACACGCATGTGCTTTCCAAGCGGTATGAGATATTCTCTTGTGTCATTATGCTCGTCCTTAACAATTACCTTGCGGTTACCGCGTTCAGTATCACCGAATGATACAAATCCGTCAATTTCAGAAACAACCGCTGGGTCTTTTGGACGTCTCGCTTCAAAGAGTTCCGCAACTCTCGGCAGACCGCCTGTAATGTCGCGGCTCTTCGCGCTCTCACGCGGAATTTTTGCAACGATATCACCGGCAACGATTGTGTCGCCCTCGCCAACCTGCAGGAAGCAGCCTGCGGGCATTGAGAGATTGGCAACACGCTTTTCATCATCGTAAACCTGAACCTGCGGCTGCAATTTTCTCTCTCTGTGTTCAATGATAACATGGTTAGTTACACCGGAACGCTCATCGTAATGCTCCTGCAATGTCTCACCCTCAACAATATTTGAGAACTTGACCAAACCGCCGTAAGGAGCGATAATAACATTGTTATAAGGGTCCCATGTAAAAATCTCCTGCCCCTTTGTAACTTTCTCTTCATCTTTAACTTTCATAAACGAACCGTAAGGCACGTTATACCTGTAACGCTCCCGCTCCGATTCGTCAAGAACAATCACTTCACCGATACGGTTCATAACAACTGTTCCCGACGGATGCTCAACAGTCTCAACATCCTTAAGCCTGACGATACCGTCAATTTTAGCGATCTCTTTAGACTGAGCGATAAGTCGTGAAGCTGTACCTCCGATGTGGAAAGTGCGCAGCGTAAGCTGAGTACCCGGTTCACCGATACTCTGCGCGGCCATGATACCAACCGCTTCGCCCATGTCAACCTGCTTGCCTGTCGCGAGGTTTCTGCCGTAGCAAAGCTGGCAAACGCCCTCTGCCGCGTCGCATGTGAGAATTGATCTGATTTGAACCGATGTAATACCCGCCGCTTCAATAGCTTTGGCGAGTTTGTCATCAAGAAGTGTATTTACAGGACAGATTAGCTCTTCTGTAACCGGGTGATAGAGATCCTCCTGAGTAACGCGTCCCAAAAGACGCGCGCTCAAAGACTCCATCACCTCGTCACCCTCTTTCAATGGTTCGATGGTGATACCTTTTGATGTTCCGCAATCTACTTCGTAAATCACAACATCCTGCACAACGTCAACAAGACGGCGTGTGAGGTATCCCGCGTCAGCGGTTTTTAACGCAGTATCGGCCAACCCCTTACGCGCACCGTGAGTCGAGATAAAGTATTCAAGAACAGTAAGCCCGTCCTTAAAGTTTGATATGATAGGATTCTCAATAATTTCACCGACAGCGCCGGTGATCTTCTTCTGAGGTTTCTGCATGAGACCGCGCATACCCGCAAGCTGTTTGATCTGGTCTTTGCTTCCTCTTGCCTGAGAGTCCATCATAATATAAACGGGGTTAAATCCGTTCTTATCACTCGCAAGACGCTCGTGCATCTTGTCGGCGATGGCGCTTGTTGTATGTGTCCACAAGTCAATTAACTTATTATAGCGTTCGCCCTCGGTTATAATACCGCGGTCGTACTGTTTTCTGATACGGAGCACCTCTTCGTTTGACTTATCAATAATACCTTTTTTCTCATCGGGAATTACAAGGTCATCCGCGCCGAATGTAATACCCGCCTTTGTGGCGTACTCATATCCGAGAAATTTGATATTGTCAAGGAACTTACAGGTTGTCTTTGTACCGGTTGCGGTATAAACATCCTCAACAAGTTTTTGAACTCGTTTTTTATTGAGCAGATCATTAACAAACGGAATCTCTTTGGGAACAACGGAGTTAAATATTACACGGCCCGCCGTAGTTTCAATATTCTGTCCGTTTATACGCACCTTTATTTTAGCGTGCAAATCAATCTGCTTATCGGCAAACGCGTGCATCACCTCGTCTGAGTTTGAGAAAGCGCGCCCCTGACCCTGACGGTCAAGCGACATTTTTGTCAAATAGTAGATACCAAGCACGATGTCCTGTGTAGGAGTCATAACCGGATGACCCGAAGCGGGGCTCAAAAGGTTATTGGCGCTTAACATCAGGAAACGGCATTCCAACTGTGATTCAAATGATAAAGGTACGTGAACCGCCATCTGGTCACCGTCAAAGTCGGCGTTAAACGCGCTGCAGACCAAAGGATGCAGTCTTATCGCCTTACCCTCAACAAGCACCGGGAAAAACGCCTGAATACCAAGTCTGTGCAGAGTGGGCGCGCGGTTAAGGAGTACGGGATGATCTTTTATCACCTCTTCAAGTATATCCCAAACCTCTGTACGCTCTTTTTCAACAAATTTTTTCGCGCTCTTTACAGTCTGTACAAGACCTTTTTCTTCAAGTTTTTGGATGACAAACGGCTTAAAGAGTTCAAGCGCCATCATCTTGGGAAGACCGCACTGATGAATTTTAAGCTCAGGGCCTACAACGATAACGCTGCGGCCTGAGTAGTCAACACGTTTTCCAAGCAAGTTCTGACGGAAACGCCCCTGTTTACCTTTAAGGAGATCACTCAATGATTTCAGAGGACGCTTGCCTTCACCTTTTACAGAGAATGTACGGCGGCCGTTGTCAAACAGCGTATCAACAGCTTCCTGCAGCATTCTCATCTCATTGCGCAAGATAACATCAGGCGCTTTAATTTCGATGAGTTTCTTCAAACGGTTATTACGGTTGATCACGCGCCTGTAAAGATCATTGAGATCTGAAGTCGCAAACCGTCCGCCCTCAAGCGGAACCAATGGACGAAGATCGGGCGGCAGCACGGGAAGAGTGCGCAGCACCATGTTCTCGGGATTATTCTTTGAACGGTTGAACGCCTCCGCAATCCGCAGACGCTTCAAATGCTCCAAACGGCGCTGTTCCGAAGATTCTATTTTTACCTTTGAACGCAGATCAATAACAAGCTCTTCGATGTCAAGTGAAGCGAGCAGTTCTAAAACCGCCTTGCCGCCCATCTTGGCATCAAACTGTTTATCCTGCTCAAGGAGCTCGAAATACTCATCCTCAGTGAGAAGCATTCCCCGGCGTAAATTAGTGTTACCCGGATCAATCACCACATAAGATTCATAATAAACGATTCTCTCAAGAACTGTATTGGGCATCCCCAGCAAATAACTTATGTGGGACGGCACACTCTTCAAAAACCAAATGTGTACGATAGGAACCGCGAGTTCGATATGACCCATGCGCTCGCGGCGAACCTTGGAGTGGGTAACCTCAACACCGCAGCGGTCGCATACAACGCCTCTATACCTGATTCTCTTATACTTACCGCAGTTACACTCCCAGTTACGGACAGGGCCAAAAATTTTTTCACAAAAAAGACCGTCGCGCTCCGGCTTAAAGGAACGGTAGTTTATTGTCTCCGGCTTTGTCACCTCGCCAAACGACCAGTTTCTTATCGTCTCCTGTGAGGCCAACTTAATAGATACCCCGGTGATCTCCTGCGCTTTCCTGTCTAACTGGCTAAAAGCTTCTGCCATTTTAAAACCCCTTCTTATTGGAGTATTTTAACTGTGATCATCAAGACGCCGGATTTATTATCCTCAAGAACGTCTTCGGTAGGTATAAAAACCTACACTCACCACTACATTTAACTATGAAAGAACTACAAAGACACAAAGGACATCAAATTTGATATCCCTCGTGTTGATATAGTCATTATTTTGCTTCGCTGTCATCCTCTAAAACCAAATCAAGATCAAGCGCGAGAGCTTTGATTTCTCTCACAAGAACCTTGAATGATTCAGGGATTCCGGCGGCGGGGGCGTTTTCGCCCTTGACAATCGACTCGTATATCTTGGAACGTCCGCTTAAGTCGTCGCTCTTTACAGTAAGTATCTGCTGTAAAGTGTACGCCGCGCCGTACGCTTCAAGCGCCCACACTTCCATCTCACCAAAACGCTGACCGCCAAACTGCGATTTACCGCCGAGAGGCTGCTGTGTAACCAGCGAATACGGCCCAATGGAACGGGCGTGAATCTTGTCATCCACAAGGTGACAAAGTTTTAACATGTAAATAGGGCCTACCGTAATCTCATGATCAAACGGTTCGCCGGTTCTTCCATCGCGCAGCTGCACTTTGCCGCTTTCGGGGAGTTTGGCTTTTTTGAGCATGGTGACTACATCCTCGTAGCTCGCGCCGTCAAACACAGGGGTCGCTATTTTAAGACCCAGCTGCTTCGCCGCCCACCCCATGTGTGTTTCAAGAATCTGACCCACGTTCATTCGGGAAGGAACGCCAAGAGGGTTGAGGATGATGTCAACAGGCGTACCGTCCGGCAGATACGGGAGCTCCTCCACAGGGAGAATTTTTGATATAACACCCTTGTTTCCGTGACGGCCTGCCATCTTGTCGCCGACCGAGAGCTTGCGCTTCTTAGCTACGTAAATTTTTACAAGCTGTAAAACGCCGGGCTTGAGTTCGTCGCCTCTCACAACTTTATCAATCTCTTTATCGAGCTTGTCTTCCTTTTTAGCAATCAGATCATTGGCGCGGTAGAGAACCTCTTCGGCTTTTCTGCTCTTCTTGTCATCTTTACAGAGACCGTCCTTAAAAGAGATAGCGGTAAAGTCGAGCTTTGTGAGCATCGCTTTTGTCCACTTTTTACCCGCGGGGATAATGACCTCGCCCGTATGGAAATTGGTGATCTCATTAGTCTGCGTATCAGCCAAAAATTCGTTAAGACGCGTTAACCGCACCTTTTCGATCTCGGCTACCTCCTGTGTTATCTCCTCTTTAAGCTCATCAATACGCTTCTTGTCTTTTTTCTTTGAACGCTTGTCACGCTCTTTTCTGAAATAAACGCGCGTATCAATAACAACGCCTTTTAATCCCGGCGGAGCCTTCAGTGATGAATCACGCACATCACCCGCTTTTTCACCGAAGATCGCTCTCAAGAGCCGCTCTTCCGGCGAAAGCTCTGTCTCACCTTTTGGAGTTACTTTACCGACGAGAATATCACCGGCTTCAACTTCTGTACCGATTCTGATAACGCCGTTTTCATCAAGATTGCGCAATGCTTCCTCGCTGACATTGGGGATTTCCCTTGTCAACTCTTCGGGCCCGCGCTTTGTGTCTCTCACCTCTGTTTCAAAAACTTCGATATGTACAGATGTGTAGACGTCCTCAGCAACAAGTTTTTCAGAGATGATGATCGCGTCTTCAAAGTTGTAACCGCGCCACGGCATAAAAGCTACCATCACGTTTCTGCCAAGCGCAAGTTCTCCCTCGCTTGTTGCGTGGCCATCGGCCAGGACTGTTCCCGCTTCAACTTTCTGACCCGCTTTTACGCAAACCTTTTGGTTTATAGTAGTATCCTGATTTGAACGCTCAAACTTTACAAGTTCGTATGTGTCAAATTCAGTGAGTCCCAAAATATCGTTTACATCTTTATCAGTTTTGCGCACTACGATTTTTGTAGCGTCAACTTTTTCAATGATACCGGCGTTTTTCGCGATGATCATACAGCCGCTGTCTACCGCCGCGCGTCCCTCAAGACCCGTGCCCACAAAAGGAGCTTCGGTTCTAAGGAGCGGCACCGCTTGACGCTGCATGTTTGAACCCATAAGCGCGCGGTTCGCGTCGTCGTGTTCCAAGAATGGAATAAGACCCGCCGCGATACTTACAAGCTGCATCGGTGAAACGTCCATATAGGTAACTTCGTGCGGTGGAACAACAGGGAAGTCGCCGCGGTATCTCGCGAAAAGCAGCTCCTCCGTTATCTTGCCGCTTTTGTCAGTAGGCGTGTTCGCCTGAGCGATAATATAATTATCCTCCTGATCAGCAGTAAGGTACTCTATCTTACCGGTAGCTACACCATTTTCAATCTTCTGATAAGGAGTCTCAATAAACCCGAATTCATTGACACGCGCGAATGTACTCAGTGAAGCGATAAGACCGATGTTCGGTCCTTCCGGCGTTTCAATCGGGCAGAGGCGTCCGTAGTGAGTGTGGTGAACGTCGCGCACTTCAAACCCTGCGCGCTCACGTGTAAGACCGCCGGGCCCAAGGGCGCTCACGCGGCGTTTGTGAGTAAGCTCAGACAACGGGTTTGTCTGGTCAAGAAACTGCGAGAGCTGGCTTGATCCAAAAAACGCCTGCACAACCGTTGACACAGTACGGGCGTTAATGAGATCCTGCGGTGTGATGTTCTCAGTATCACGCAGACTCAAACGCTCTTTTATAGTACGCACCATTCTTGTGAGGCCAACCGTAAACTGCGCGGCAAGAAGCTCGCCCACAGAACGCACGCGGCGGTTGCCGAGATGGTCAATATCATCAATAAATCCAACGCCCGCGCTTAACCCAACCATGTATTTAAATGTTGCGACAAAATCATCCCGTGTAAGCGTAGTAATGCCGTCAGGCGGAATAACGTTAAGACGTGTATTTATTCTGTACCGCCCCACATTACCCAAATCATAGCGCTTGTCATCAAAGAAAGAGCGCTGAACCAAGTTACGCGCGGTCTCCACGTTCGGCGGATCGCCGGGGCGCATGGTTGCATAGATATGAAAAAGAGCTTCTTCCTCTGATTTTGTGGGATCAGCGGTGAGTGTGTTCCTTATAATCATATTTTCGACATTGGGCATATCCTTCAAAATTTCAAGATTGCCGATGCCGTTATCCATTAACTTTTTGAACTTATCCTCAGTGACAGCTTCGTTAGCGTCAATAACGATCTCGCCGGTCTCTTCGTTAAAAACAGACTTGGCGCATACAGACCCAAGAATCGTCTCTTTACTGTCCGCGCTGACTTTCACCCGCGTCGTATCGTAGAAAAGTGAAAGTATCTCCTGGTCAGTAGAAAAACCAAGAGCGCGCAGAAGCACAGTCGCGGGCATCTTCTTGCGTCTGTCAATATTCACAGTGAGAATATCATCTACGTCAAGCAAAATTTCAACCCAAGACCCGCGTTGCGGAATAATGCGCGACGTCAAAAGTTTTTTACCGTTAGGATGAACAACTTCGTCAAACGTAATACCGGGTGATCTGTGGAGCTGGCTGACGATAACGCGCTCCGCTCCGTTAATTACAAATGTTCCTCTTTCAGTCATAAGAGGAATTTCGCCGATGTAAACTTCGTTAGAAATTTTCTCGACAAACTTCTTCGTCTCTCCGTCCTGTTCGTAAACGAGAAGAGACATATCGACTTTGAGAGGAGCGGCGAAAGTCATTCCGCGCTCTTTACACTCCCGCAAAGTATACTTTGGAATACCAAGCTTATAGCCGTCGTACTCAAGCGAGTAATAACCCTTAACGTCATTTACCGGAAAGAGGCTTAAAAAAGCGCCGTGAAGTCCCTGCTTTGTGCGCAGGCGCGGCGGTGTTTCGGGCTGGAGAAACGATTCATACGACTTGGTCTGAATCTCCAGAAGATTCGGCAGCTTCACACCCTTTTTAATTTGGGAGTAGCTCTTTCTATCTGTCATCGCACATCCCCTCAGTTTTTTTTCATAGATCAACGGGCATCATGATATAATCAATTCAAGATATATTCATATAATACCGCGAATATAACGGGCGGCCCGAGGGGCCGCCCCAACGAATACAAACACCACAAGGGCAGGGGTACACCCTGCCCCTACGTGGGGTTTGCTTTTAAACCTTGCGCGTCACAGATTACTTAATATCGACAGTTCCGCCAACTTCGGCAATTTTCTTCTTGATTGACTCAGCTTCATCCTTTGAGCAAGCCTCTTTAATCGGCTTTGGTGCGCCTTCAACCAAGTCCTTAGCCTCTTTGAGACCAAGACCTGTGATCTCGCGGACAACCTTAATTACCTGAATCTTCTTCTCGCCGCCGTTTGTAAGGATAGCGTCAAACTCAGTCTTCTCTTCAGCAGCCTCTGCAGCAGCACCGCCGCCCGCAGCAGGTGCGGCAGCCATTGCCATAGGAGCCGCAGCCTTAACATCAAACTTCTCTTCGATAGCCTTAATGAGGTCGGAGAGCTCAAGAACAGTCATGTTCCCAATTGCATCTACGAATTCGTCTTTTGTAAGTGTAGCCACAGTATACCTCCAGTATGTGTGAAATTATTTTAGTTATTTTTACAATTTTAATTTTTCTTACAGGCAAATAATTATTCGCCCCAATCCCCGTACGGGCGCGATTAATCGCGCCCCTGCGCTACGCGCTCTTCTTCTCCTTGACTGCATCAAGCGTGCGTACAAACTTTGTAAGCACACCGTTTAGTACCCCGGCCATACCGCCCACAGGCGCCTTGAGCACTCCCAGAAGCTGAGCAAGGAGCACTTCCCTGCTCGGGAGATCCGCAAGACGAGTCGCCTGATCACCAACAAAAAGCGAGCCGTCTACATAAGCGGCCTTTACTTCCAACAGATCTTTATACTCCTTGCGGAAGTCACGCAAAATCTTCGCCGGAACCGCTCCGTCCTTAGGCGCTACAGCAACCGCTGTGGGCCCCTTGAAGTAGTTGTCTAATGACGTAATTCCAACTTTTTTGCACGCCTCTTTAGCAAGCGTATTCTTTACAACAATAAAACGTATGCCGTTCTTGCGAAGTTCGTTGCGCAGCTTCGTTACAGCTTCCACAGTGATTTTGTGGTTATTTGTAACATAAATGCCCTTAGCGCCGCCGAATTCCTTCTCAAGCTCTTCAATTACTGACGTTCTCTCGGTACGTGTTAACATTTTATATAATCCTCTGTCTAAAAATCAGTCATCATCCGCTTAAACAAAAGACGGCGTTACTTCATATCGTTAATATTAACTTTTAAACCCTGTCCCATAGTGCTTGACAAAGTGATCTTCTTCAAATACAAACCTTTCGCTGTAGCAGGCTTAGCCTTTACAACCGCCTCAACAAGCGCCTTGGCGTTTTCAAGGAGTTTCTGACTGTCAAAAGAGAGCTTGCCCAGCGGAGCGTGAATTATTGCTCCCTTGTCAACACGAAACTCAGCCTTACCCTTTTTAAGTTCTCTCACAGCCTTGCCTACATCAGGGGTAACTGTTCCTGTTTTAGGGTTAGGCATAAGACCTCTTGTACCCAAAACCTTACCAAGCTTACCTACAACTTTCATCATATCGGGAGCAGCCACAACAGCGTCAAAGTCAAGCCATCCGTCTTTAATTTTCTCAGCGATATCATCGCCGCCTGTAAAGTCCGCTCCCGCCTCCTTAGCCTCAGTCTCTTTGTCGCCCTGAGCAAACACAAGCACCCGCACAGTCTTTCCAAGACCATGAGGAAGCACGGCGGCGCCGCGCACAGCCTGATCACTTTTTCTTGGGTCAACGCCAAGTTTGATCGCGATCTCTACGGTCTCGTCAAACTTTACGTAAGAATTTGCCTTGAGGAAATCAAGCGCTTCAATCGCGCCGTACTCTTTTAACTTGTCTACCTTTTCGTAGGTAGAATTGTACTTCTTGCCATGCTTCATTGTAACAGTCTCTCGCTTTCGCGGTTTTGGGTCTGCGATT
>WRCH01000084.1 GCA_009784115.1 Chitinispirillia bacterium | reverse complement strand
CAGTTGTAGAGCTCCCGGCGATGATCGCGACTCATCTCACAGAGACCATAAAGAGCCACGCTCACGAGATTCTCACCCGTCAGAGCGTTAAGACGCTGGTTGACAATATCAAAGAGCACAGCAGCGCCGTTGTTGATGAGCTCACGCCGACGTTTATGAGCATAGGCGATATTCACAAAGTACTTCAAAACTTACTGCGGGAGCGGGTATCAATAAGAGACCTGCTTCTAATACTTGAAACATTGGCCAACGTAGCGCCGAGAAGCAAGAACACCGACGTTCAAACCGAGTATGTAAGAAACGCGCTGGCCGCTCAGATCTGTGAACTTTACAAAAACGATGACGGTGTAGTGCCGGTCATGACCTTGGATCCAAATTTTGAGGCAAGGCTTGAGGGGGCAATTCAAGAGCACGACGGAGTCTTCAGATTCTCACTTGTTCCCCAAGACGTAAATAAAATATTAGAGTCTGTAGGCGCACAGATAGAGGAGACAAAGCGAGCGGGGGAGTATCCGATTCTCATCTGTTCACCAACAGTACGCCCGCAGTTCAAAAGGTTGACGGAGACAAATTTTGGCGAGCTTGTAGTATTGTCATACAATGAAATCGTCCCCGGAGTAGAAATACGTTCTATGGGGATGATTTCGATAGATGGATCGGGTTCATAAGGATAAATAAAGATGCGTATTAAGAAATATGTAGCCAAGAGTATGCGCGAAGCTCTTTTGCAGATAAAAGAGGAGCTTGGTGAAGATGCCATAATTTTGAAGACAACCAAACTCCAAAAAAAGGTATTTGGTATTGGCGGACCTGACGAGATAGAGGTTACCGCGGCGGTTGACGAAGAGGCTGCCGCGCGTAAAACCGCGTCTCAGAGCGCGCCTGCCTATACGCCGTTACATCTCACCGGTGATACCGGCGTTTATAACCGTCCCCGTACATCTCCAAATCCTTTGGGCATAGGCCCCGCGATTCCGGAGCCGGCGGCTCCCAATATACGTCCCTATTTTCAGAGACAGACATATCCAAAATCACGCAGGGAGATTCTTGAGGAACAGCAGGACGCGCAGGCGTCAAAGGCTAAGGCGGAGGAGGAGATCCGCGCGTTAAAATCGGATATGCAGGAACTCAAGGATCTTGTGAAATCGGTTTTGGCAAATACCCTCAGTAACAACGCTAACGCAAAAGCACAAAATGAAAGACCGGAAACCGCGCACTCCGCTCCGTCAATCAATCAGCAAATACCGCCGTCATCTATAGATGCAGCGATGAATATGCCTGCCGGCGACGGCGCGTGGAACCTGTTTGTAAAGCTGCTTGTTGATTCCGAAGTCAAACCTGAGATTGCTAAACGGTTAGTCAGCTCCATAAGCGGAAATTTCAGCGACGCGGAGTTTGAAAATAAGCTCGCCGCGACTCTCGGCAGTCAATTTCCGGTCTCAGGGCCTCTGAGACTTAAAAAAGGCCAGCCGCTTGTTGTGGCGTTTGTGGGGCCTACAGGTTCGGGCAAAACTACTACGCTTGCAAAATTGGCCGCGCACTGCTGTCTTAGCAAAAATAAAAAGATATCAATTATTACCGCCGATACTTACAGGATCGCGGCGATTGAACAGATACGTACATTTGCCGAAATCGTAAAAGTAGGTTTACAGGTGATATTTTCGCCTGATGAGATTGGAGCGGCGCTTAACGAATGCGAGGGAAGCGACGTTATATTTGTAGACACCGCGGGCAGGAGTCAAAGGAATAAGGAGCACATGGAGGAGCTGCGTATTCTTCTTGAGACGTTAAGGCCCGACGAGACGCACTTAGTGCTCAGCGCTACTACTAAAGACAGCGCCTTATCTGAGATGGTGCGTAACTATTCCAGCATAAAGGCTAACAGGCTGTTATTTACAAAACTTGACGAAACGGCAAAACTTGGAAATATTTTTAACGCGGTAAGTGAAGCGGGGATACCGGTCTCATACTTTACAACCGGGCAGAGCGTTCCTGATGATATAGAGCTTGCGCAGGCGGGCAAGTTTGTAAAGAGGCTTATGGAGAGGCGGGTAATGTGAGCGGAGATCAGGCTGAAAAGCTCCGTGTGCTTGCAAAGGCCGCGGATATACAACCGGCGGGGCACGTCAAAAAAATGACAGGCGCGCGCTGTTTAAGCGTCGCCGTAACAAGCGGCAAGGGCGGAGTGGGGAAGACGACCCTCTCGCTTACTTTGGCCGCTGCTCTCGCGCAGCTGCAAAAAAGAGTGCTGATGATGGACGTTGATCTTGGGCTTGCGAATCTTCATATACTTCTTGGAATCGCTCCGCGCTACAATATCTCTCATGTAATTTCGGGGGAGTGCAGTATAGAGCAGGTAGTTGTTGAGGCGGCCCCCGGCGTGCACCTTGTGCCCGGCGCTTCGGGGCTTGAGGAGCTTGCTAATTTGGATACCGCGAGGCTTGAGCGGCTGCGTGTCGCTTTTATGGGGCTTGAAACGAATTATGATTATTTACTTATGGATACGGGCGCGGGGATTGGTTCAACGATGACTCACTTTGTGCGCCACTCCGATTTGGCCGTGCTTGTTATGACTCCCGACCCATCATCGCTCGCAGATTCGTATGCGATGGTGAAAGTTCTCTATGAAAAAGGGGGAGATGTTCGGGTCGTTGTAGTTGTGAATATGGTAACAAGTGAGCGCGAAGGGCTTGAAACATTTGACAGACTCAATACATTAGTGGTAAGATTTTTAAAAAGGCCGGTCGAACTTTACGCAATACTTCCGGCGGATAAAGAGGTTCAGCGTCTTGGACGGCGGCAGATTCATTTGGCCGCGCGTAACGCGAATAACCGTTTTTACGGCATTGCGGCTGGGCTGGCCAAAAGAATAAGCGGATACGGATTGAGCGCAGACGGCGGCGCCGGGACGGCTAAAATGGGTTTCTTTTCCCGTCTTTTTGGAGCAAGCGAAAGGTAAGGAGCGGTAATGGCCGAAGAGATTAAAAAACAGGTGAACCCTAAAAAAGATCCGGCGGCGCCGGTTAAGGATGACAAAAAGAGCGCTTATATCGGCAGAAAACCGACAAAAATAAGCCCAAGTGAGAGAACCGCCTCAATGGTCAAGTGGACAAAGCACACCGCTTTTCTACTGGGGTTATGCGCGTTTGGAGTTACGTTTTTAGTCAGTTTTCAGTATGACAACTATATGGATGTGGGGATGATACTTTTTTGCGGAATTAAAGGCATGGGCGCCGGAGTTATGTTTTGGCTTTCGGGACTTGTTATAGGTAATATATTTTTAAAAGGGCTTGTTAATGATGTGGCTGTAGACCCGTCAAATCTTGTTGAGGGCGGGGTATTGCAGCGGCTCTACCTTTACCAAAAACGCCTCGATCCATATCTGTCAGACAACGCGGATGTGATTCAGGTTGAAGTGATGATAGAGCCTCAAAAAGACGGCGATAAAGCCGGGGCGGCGGCCGGTGGTTCACAAAGCGCAAAAAAAGTGTAAAGGGATGATTGATTTGACAGCGAGATCGTTATGACAACAACCGCAATAGAAAACTTATGGCAGGAGTTCAGGGAGACCGGTTCAAAGGTCGCCAAGGACAAACTGCTTGTGGAGTATGCGCATCTTGTAAAGTATATAACTCAGCGCCTCGCCGTTAATCTGCCGCCGTCTGTAGACCGTGACGACCTCTTTGGTTCGGGGATCATGGGGCTTATTAAGGCGGTGGAGACTTTTGAGCCGGAGCGCGGGTTTAAGTTTGAGACATACGCCGGGCATAAAATCCGCGGAGCGATTCTTGACGAACTGCGCGCGCTTGACTGGGTGCCGCGTTCTGTGCGGCAAAAGTCACGCGAGCTTCAGCGGGTGTTTTCAAAACTTGAAAACAGGCTGGGCCGCTCTCCTTATGATGATGAAGTCTGCGACGAGCTTGGAATAAGTATCGAAGAGTACGAGCAGATGCTCTCAGAAGTTACACCGGCAACGGTTGTCTCTCTTGACGAAAGCATGTCGGATTTTGATTCCGACTCAAGAGAGGTAAGAGTTATAGACCAGATCGAAAACTCTTCGAGTCCAAGCCCTTTGCGTGAGCTTGGGTATAAAGAGATTAAGGGGATACTTAAGGGCGCGATAACCGATCTGCCGGAAAACGAGCGGCTTGTTGTCGCTCTATATCACTATGAAGAGTTAACGCTGAAAGAGATAGGCGCGGTGCTTAATCTGACGGAGAGCCGTGTAAGTCAGATTCACTCCAAGGCTGTAATGAAGCTGCGCGCAAGGCTGCTTCAAAAAATAGATGTATACTAAACTACGGCATAAATTGACACTGTGCCGCTAAGCACAGTGTCAATTTATGCCGTTCACCGGTATATAAAAGGAGGGGCTTATGAACAGTGTGAATGTTAATACTTCGGTAGTAAATTTGCCGACGGCCACATATCACCAGTCGGAGGTTCACCGCACCCCGATGGTTCATCAGCAGCAAAACGCTGATATCGAGCGCGACCGTTTCGACCGTCAGATGAGAGCCGCGCAGGAGGCGGAAGAATCGAAAGGCAAAATTGTTGATCCCAAAGATCGCCGGGAGGAGAAAAAGCGCAACAGTAAAAAGCGGGAGCAGGAGTTGGAAGAGGAGCGCAAAAAAGCGCAGGAAGAGGACGTCTTATCAGATACAGGCGGCATAGCAATGAGCGATAACGGAAAATTCGTAGATTTATCTGCGTAGAATAAGAGTGAGGGATATTCTTCCCCGCATCCCTGCGGGATGTGACGCCCGGCAGAACCGGGCGTTCGTTAAGATTTTTTCAGCATCCTGAAGGGATGCGCCTCACGTACCAACAAAAAATGATATGTATATTAATTAAGAAACAGGTTAAAAAATGCCAAACAACAATATATCAAAAAAAGTTGATCCAGAATCAATAAAAAGAGTAACGCAGAGCGTTATCGGGCTTCCGACCCTGCCCGCCGTAGTTTCAAAGATGCTGGAAATTATTGACAACCGCCAAACGTCGGCAGACACTCTTGCGCGTCTTATCTCTTCTGATCAGGCTCTTACGGCCAAGGTGCTCAAATTAGCGAACTCAGCTTATTACGGTTACCAAAGAGAGATATCCACTGTCAATATGGCGATAGTAGTCCTTGGGTTTAATACCGTAAAGGAGATGGGGCTTGGACTCTCTGTCATAGACGTTTTTAAGAATCCGTTGTCAGGCGCGGCGGGATTTGACGTTGTTAAGTTTTGGGAACACGGCGCGGCTTGCGGTGTGGCAAGCCGTATGCTTGCTAAAAACAGCGGCTCGCGTTTTTCCGGTGAGGCTTATGTAGCGGGGCTTCTTCATGATATGGGAAAACTCATTCTTAATCAATACTTCGGTGAAGAGTTTTTCAACGTTTTGAAAGAGGCGCAAACTTGCGATCTTGAGAGCGCCGAAAAGAGACTGCTTGAGGTAACTCACGGCGAAATCGGAGCGTGGCTTGCCGAAAAATGGAATCTGCCGGCAATGATTTGCGACACCGTTAAGCACCACCACCAGCCTTGGAACGCGGTAACAGATCCCGCGTTTGCCGCAATTATCACAGCCGCGGATCTCCTATGCCACCGTATCGGCAAAGGAAATTCCGGACGCGGCGCTCCGCCCGTGTATGATGACAGACTTTGGGATATCTTCTCAAAAGCGGCCATGCCTTTAGATGAGTCTGATCTTGTACAGCTGCAATCGGAGCTGTTTGCCGAATTTGACAAAACAGAGAACGTTGTATCGTTTATACCGGATGATGATACCGACGGTCAGCTGTGCCGCTGAGCAGCAGAGCCGGCCCTGCGTGCAGCTGCGTGCGGTACGGTGTAGATTTATGCCGTGTACCGGTATATCATCAGGTATTGCTTTTACTCTCGATATTTTTACCGCTTGTCTGTTTGTACTGTAACTCGAGCAAAAACTCTATCTGCTGCTGTACAAAGTTTTGAAAATCGGGGGCAAGTTTACAGAAAAGAGATGTAAACCGTTCAACTTTCTCTGCGGATGCTTTAAAAAACATGTCGCCAACGCCGCCGCGCATCCACTTTTCCGATACTCCGTAAATTGAACAGATGGTTTTAAGTGTTTTATCTGTTACACGCTTGCTTCCGCTTTCAAGTCCGGTCAAATGTCCCTGAGCTATACCAATATTATAGCCAAATTTACGTTGTGTTAATTTAAGATGCTTTCTCAATTCTCTGATACGTTCATTAACTGCCATATAGATACCTCCTCTCTTCAAAGTTTTGCTCACGGCCCTGCGTGCAGCTGCTTAGCGGCAAAGCGTCAATTTATGCCGTTCACCAGTATATATCAATTCTATAATCTCAACCTGCCGTCAAGCGTTCTGTTTTGAACCTTAAGCCTGTAAATATAAACGCCTGACCCCATCTTCCCGGTATTCCAGTTGAGTTGATGGCTGCCTGGACCGAATCTGCCGTTTGCCACTCTGCCCACCTCTTTTCCGGCCAGGTTGTAAATGCGAAGCTCTGCATTGCTTGCCTCCGGCAGGGTGAAATTGAACGCGACATTTGAGCGCGAACGGACATTATGGCTTATGGAGAGATTGCCTTTGCGAACCGCGTTGCGGCCGGCTGCTATTACCGGCGGATAGAAGTACGCTGAATCATGCACAAAAACCGCCTCAATCGTACAGTTTCGGCAGACGGGTACACGGGTCGAACTCTCCGGCGCGCCCGATGATAAACGTATCGTCAATACGGAATCGCCGGGGAATTGATACTCTTCCCGCAAGCCGTCTCCGGTAACGATCCACTTGTCTATACGGTAATGGCGTTTTCCGGCGCCGCTTACCGTGATGGGAATATTTGAGAAGTATCTGCCGCTCCACGTGAAATTGCTGCCGCTCCATGAGCGCTGCGAAGCCGCGGTCGGCATTCTTGGATCAATTACCATTGAGTTCACTTTTATCAAACCGCGTGCAGTATCACTTCTAAAAATAACGGTAGTGTCGTGGCCTGCGTTGTAATACTCTCTTACAGTATTACGATATGCGCTTATCCTGCTGCGGTAATTGTTTCTGAGAGTTGTGATCTCACTCTCCCAGCGCGACGTATCGCGGCCGCCGTCCCATCCGCCCCAGTTAGGATGCCCCCAGCGCCTGACCTGTACGCCTATAACAGGTCTGATTGTTCCGGCAATACTGTCTATAACCGCTTCCGCTCTTCCGGGGTGAAACGCGGTATTCAAAAGGTTTGCGAAGCTGTTGACAAAATGATGCCTTACGGATTGATTCGCCATCAAGTTGCGGAACAGCTCATTTCCATTATTAGTCGAAGAGTGAATCTGATCGAACCGATACCCATCCCCCCAAAGATCAAACGTTTGATCGAGGTCGAAAATAAGCCAGCGGAACCGTCCGTTTTGTCCAACAGGAGCGTAAGGGCTAAAATTTCTTCGCTCCCGCCACACTCTATGGTTGTTGTAGATGCCGTCGGCGTTACCCATAAGCATCTGCACCGCCATGTGGTCTACATAGCTGTCTATATCAATTAATTTTAGTATAGAGTCAAAATGTACGGGGTTGGTCAGGTCGTTACTTCTCGCAAACGCCGCCATTCTGCTGTAAGCGAGTGTGTCTCCTTCACTCGCCTCGAGTCTTACTCTTCTGTTATTCCTGTTCGCGCGGCAATCCGCGTCGCAGCTGATATCAACAATATCGATATTGTCGGGATCGGCGTCAAAAACTCTCTCCATATAATGTTTGTCAAGACGCTCCCTTATGTTGTGCCATCCCCAAAACTCACCGTTAAGAAATACAGTTACAGAGCGGAACGCCTGCGTTTCAAAAGTTTTAACATGAGAGACCATATACTGCCCCGCCGCGTCGCGTATCAGTGCTTTCTCAAAATCGTTCCCGCCCATACGCAGCAAAAGCCGTCTGTAACTCGAGTCGGGACGGTTGTGAAATACTCTGTGTTTAAAATTAATATGTCTCTCGCCGTATTCCCCCCGCCGCGCATAGACCCTGAGCGACTTCTGCGGAAAGCGTCTCGTCCAGGCGCCGTGTATACGGTATCCGACCGTTTGGGATACTACCAAGCTTCCATTTGTATTGAAGAACTCAAAGTTACCCGCGCGCTCCCAATCGTCACCCCTCATATAGTAATTACCGGTAGTGGGTGAATTGTTAAAATGCCTGCCGGGTATATAGATACCCGAGTCATGCCCAAAAAAAGCCATACTGTCAACTATAATTGAAACTATAGGCAGTGAGCGGAACCGGCTGCTCTCCGAAAATCCAAAAAATGAGCCGGCTATTGTTCGGGATGTATCATTGCCCCTGAACGCTTTGGCACGGATAGCTGTCCCTTTGGCAACGCTCCCGTCCGGTGCTTGCCAGGGGAGAATACACCACGGCTCGCTTCCGGGACAGATAGATGGCGAGGGCGTAGTTCTGATTTCCGCGAAAAGATTTCTATCCTCAAACCGGTTGATAATCGAAATCGTATGATTTCTCTCCCAAACCGGCGAATTCGCGGTAACCCTTGATCCGTTAGTAGTATACCTTATAGTTACGCTGTTATCAGGATGCGTTATTGATAATTGCGTATTTTCCGGATAAATCCCGGGGGGGCGGGAAAAACTCGGCGGTTCAATTACAGCCTGTCCAAAAGCTGCCGCGGCAGCGATTGATATAAAAATTAACGCTAAAAAAAATCGTGATGTCATGACGGCTGCTCCTTCCGTGACGTTATATATTTCGTAAGGATTATTATCAATTTAGAAAAATCACACAACTAATGTAATATAATGTGTGCGCTGTATATGCGCTACTATAATATAGAGGAAATTATAAGTGATCAAATTTGCCGAAGCCCGGGGTCGAACCGGGATGATGTTGCCATCGCTGGATTTTGAGTCCAGTGCGTCTACCAACTCCGCCACTTCGGCTTCTTTTGATTGTGATCAGCGGGACGCGGGGGCCTGTTTTTTCTCACACACTAATTTAGTGTGATTGATAGTGCGCTGTCACATTTAGAACACGTTAAAATTAATAAATGTATATAAAGGAATCAAGGGGAAATGTAATTTATGGTATTTGGCAGTCTCCTAACCCCTTTAGGGGCGCAATCTCAATAACCGTGAGTTTTAACCCACGGGTGGGACGGGATGGACGGACGGATGGATGATCAAGGGATATGCTACTCCTCTTCCTCCTCCTCCTCCTCGTCATCATACTCCTCTTCGGTAGTGCTGAGGTGATCTATAGTATCATCAATTATAGCGGCGGCGTTAGTTTCAATAAACTCACAGATATCGTCATTATCAAGCTCACCGTTTTCACGTATGTACTCAAGCACCGATAATCCGGTAGAGAGCATTATGTTTTTAAGCAGATGCTCATCGTAAAGTCTGCAATACTTGCCGCCCATCTTCTGTAAACTCTCCAATTTGAAATTACTTACCCATACTCTTTTTTAAATTATATTGATAAGGCACTGTTTGAGTCAAGATTTTTAAATCAAACAATGATCGTTTTTTTGTTTTTATCTTTACTACAACGCGAAAAACATATACGCAGCCAACCCAATCATAACACATCCCAGCAAAATTTTTGAAAGCGTAAGATGCTTCACCGCCATTTTTGACAGCTTATCCCAACGCATCCCATAATAGGTCGCGATCATCACCGCGATGAGAGGTATTACAAAAATGAAGTTATACATCACAAGATAGAGCCACCCGATAAGTTTCAATGACCCTTCGGATTGAACCATCATAGCGATAGCGGGCAGATACACTTGGCCGGTGCAGACCGCCTCTAAAAGCGTTACCGTAAATCCTGTAATGATCGCCCCGATAACAAGCCGCGAGCCTTTCATATTGGTGGTGATTATATTGTGGATCCGCATTTTTACCGATTTGGGCAGCTGCAAGGTTACGCTCTTTGCGTCTTTGGTCTTTTTAAAACGAAACGCGTCGATGAGGCTGATTATCCCAACGCCGCCCGCCAAAGTGATCGCGATCCATTTAATAACGCGCGACGCGATGTAATAGCTGTTCATGGCGGTAAGCATCGCGAAAACGCCCGCCCCCAAAAGCAGGTAGGTGATGAAAACAGCAGCTGTGAATGACATCCCAACTATAAGAATTTCAGAGCGTTTACGCTTTCTCGTAGCTAAGAACGATACCAAAAATACCATAGTCGCAATGGCGCACGGATTGATTGAGTCTACAAACGCGGCCGCGGCGATCAGCCAAAATTTGGAAATGTTAACCCGCTTCCTGAGCTCATCTTCAAGATCGACTGTGGTTTCGGTGACCGCTATGGATACAAGACGGTGCGGATTGTTGAAATACTCGCTGACTAAAGCGCGGGTGTTCTCCATGATGTCTGAATAGCCCAAAAGTACGGTGTCCGGGAAGAAGAGCGTTTGCGCCGCCGGTTCTGTCACGCCGTATTGACGTTCCATACGGAGCATCAGTTCATAATCCTCGCGCTTGTCGGAGTCGTAATTGCGGATGCGTATACGGCTGCCGTGTTCCTGCGTAAGCGGGTTTAGCAGATTATTTTTGATATCAATGCATTCGCCGCAGGTAGCGGAGCCGAAGAAATAAAGTTCAAGTGCGCTATCAGCCGATTTTGCGTAAGTGTTGATTGAGGCGAGGCTGAACAGAGTTACAAATATAAATAGTGTAATTTTTTTCATTTTGTGATATTTCCCGGTGATGTTGAGGTCGAAGCGCTGTAACTAATAAAAATACAACATATCGTGGGATTAAAGCAAAAAACGCAACTCCGCTCTGCGCCAGTCCGCTGCAAATAGATTAAGTGGATTTTGAGTTTAAGTCTTGACATTTTATCGGAAATGTGGTATTGTTATTAATAGTGGGAACGGTTGTCCAGTCGTTTTGAACGTTCTGTCCGAGGCTTTTTAAGCATCGGTCGCTGGGCCAGAGTTCCCATTTTTAGTTTTCTTGTACATTGTTTTGAGAGACAGTGATTTGTTCCCGATAGCATAAACCGTCACAGCCGTTACTTCGCCGCCAATATCCTTTACGAAATGTAGACTGTTATCTTTTGCCATCAACACATTGTCAAATCCATAAACGATTTTGGAAAATTGGGCAATGTCGTCAGCAGTTATGGCTTGTTGACCGCGAAGCGCCTCTTTCATCTCATCGCCATGCACTTTGTATGTGTGTTTTATTTCATCTGAACGGAGTTCAATATTGTATCTGTTTAAATAGATGTTAGTCTTATCATAAATTCTTTGAGACAATTCTTCGCCGATTTTTCCGAGTAGTAATTTTTTCCCTTTTATTTCACCAGATAGCGATTCTGCAATGAATTTTCTAACATCTTCATTATTATGAGCGACCAATATTTTGGGTGTGCCGCGAAGATTGTTAATCTCATGTTCGGTGTATGACACAAGTCCTGGTATTAGTTCAACATCGACTATATTTATGTTGTCCGTTGTTATATGCATTTGCACCTCTGGTTGGTTTGAATATGGCGATTTGGTAATATAAAAAATATAGGGAAAGGTACATCTGAGAAAATACCGGAGACTGGCTATGTAGTAGATCGTAATATAATTCAAGGGAGATAGGTGGTTCAATTTTTGATAATCAATACCCTTAAACACTGCTTTTTCATAAACTAAAAACTAAAAGCTAAAAACTACTATGAACATGCCGAATTCCACATACCGTCTCCAATTCAACAGCGAATTCAAATT
>WRCH01000083.1 GCA_009784115.1 Chitinispirillia bacterium | reverse complement strand
TTGACACGCGGCTAAGTCCGATTTCGGTATTGATATCATCGACTTTTTGAAGCTTATCTAAAAAACGCTCCTTTGTTTGGTCAACTTCTTCCCGCGCTTCTGAATCGGTTTGCGCACTCTTGGGCTTAACGTCGGTTTGAATTTTTTCGGGCGGCAGATGTTTTTTTATTATTCCGCGCAGTTCGTTCGCGTCTATGGGTTTTGAGATAAAATCGTTAAAACCGTTCTCGGCAAACATTTCACGCGCCCCCTTTACGGCGTTTGCGGTAAGGGCTACAATGATAAGTTTTTCGTACTTGCCGCCTAATTTTCTTATCTCCTGTACAGTTTGAATACCGTCCATCTCAGGCATCATCTGATCCATAAAAACAATGTCGTAATCGTTTTGCTTTACAAGCTCAATCGCCTTAAAACCGGAATCGGCGGTCTCTGTCTTAATATCCATAAGACCCAAAAGACCGCTTGCCACTTTTAGGTTGAACTCATTATCGTCGGTAACTAAAATTTTCGCCTCCGGCGCGCTCAGATTCTGCTCAATATTTACGTTTTTGTCATATTGAATATTTTCGGGGTTACCCATTACAACCGGTATCGCGACGGTAAACGCCGTACCGTGTCCGTATTCGCTCTCAACCGTAACTTCGCCGCCCATCATTTCAACAAATGATTTACATATGGAGAGCCCGAGACCGGTTCCGGTTACGTTTCGATTTTTGGTTTTGTCAACCTGCTCAAACGCTTTAAAGAGTTTGGGCAGATCCTCCTTGCGTATTCCCGAACCGGTGTCCTCAATCTTAAACAGAAGCGTCTGCTCTCTGGTTGATACCGAAAGTTTTACATGACCTTTCTGGGTAAACTTTACTGCGTTCGCGCAGATATTGGTGAGACTCTGTCTTAAGCGCAGATCGTCTCCGTAAAGATAGTCGGGAAGTTTATCCGCTACGTCAACCTTAAACTCAAGACCCTTGTTTTTGGCGACATGGGTAAACATTGATACCATGTTATCCATAAACTGGTTAAAGTTGTAGTCTACAGGGTTAAGCTCAAGCTTTCCCGCCTCAATTTTTGACATATCCAGAATGTCGTTTATAATTCCAAGAAGCGACTTGGCGGACGCGCTGATATCATTTACATAATTTTTTTGAAGCGCGCTGAGTTTTTCGTGTCCCAAAATTTCCGACATGCCGATAATCGCGTTCATGGGGGTTCTGATCTCATGAGACATATTGGCTAAAAACGCGGTTTTTGTGCGGCTCGCCTCCTGCGCGGTATCTACCGCCTCTACAAGCTCTTTTGTTTTTATGTCAACAAGAGTTTTAAGCCTTAACCCCTCCCCGCGTTTTCTCATAAGCAGAAGGATAATGAAAATAAACCCTACTGAAAGCACGGCTATGCCTATCATAAAAGGGATACGCTGCTGAGCGAGTTTTAAGCGGTAATCGTAAGTGCGGCGCTGCCACCGTCCCGCAATGTTATCTACCTTTATGAGTCTCATCGCCTTTGTAACAATAGAGCTTAAGATCTCCTCATCTTTGTTAAAGCCGAAAGTTGATTTAAAATAGAATTCAAAAACAAAATTCGCCTTATAACCAATAAGCTCGCGGTAGTTTGTCATAATAAGAAGATGATTTTCGCTTGATATAACCACGTCTACCTCGCCGCGCTCAAGCGCGTCAAAAGCGTCGGTAATATTGTCAAACTCATATATGTTTCTGTGATTTGGAAACCACCTTTTAAACAGGGTGCTGTAAGCGGTGTTCCTGCCCACTCCGGTTTTTACATACAGTATTTCGTTAACGTTTATGGCATGGTGTTCCGCTTTTGAGATGAGAACGACGTTATCGCGGAAAAACACCTCCTGGGGCCAAATAAACCTCCCTGCCCTCTCCTCAAGCTCTATAAGCTCCGTGATCATGGCCGCCTTGCCGCTTTCAAGCATTTTGAGCAGTTCGGGGAAGTATACTTTTTCGTTGTTTACGCGCTCAAACTTGAGTCCCGAAAGTTTCTCTATCTCCTGAATTACGTCGTGGGCTATGCCCTCCCATTTTCCTGTTCTGAAATCGTAAAAACTTACCGGATAGTTCTCAACCTCGGCGGCGTAGGGAATAACAGGGTTGTTTCTTATGTACTCACGCTCCTCGTCTGTTAAAACCATAAACAGCTTGTGTTTCAAATAATCATTACTCCCCTGATTGTAAAGCCGCGTCAGGTGGTGGATAGCGTCGTTATCGAGCGCCTTTTGTACTATGTCAATAATCGGTTTTAACTGCGGCTTTTGCGTTGAGAGGGAGACCGGGCTGTAGATAATGGGGAAAAAGACATTGACCTCCACCTCGCCGAAAGAGTCAAAAGCGGCCTCCGCCGGAGATTCGTCAAAAAAAGCGTCAACTTTGCCACTTAAGAGCATTTCGTAAACTTCGGGATAGTCGTCAACGTAAAACACCTCAAAATCGGTGCTTCTATGGGCGCGCACGTCGTCTATTGTAGTTGTACCGTCCAAAAAGGCGTAGCGCAAAGGGCGGCTGCGGGCGATTTCATTAAGCGGAGCGCTGTTATTTAAGCGTACGTATATAACTTGACGCTGAGCGATATCGTCTGTCATAAAATATTTTTTCCGCCGCTCCTCATTTGCCGTAAGCTCGCCTGTAAAATCAATCGTTCCGTTCTCAAGCCCCTCAATCAGTTCGTCCCACTCCGCGATTTTAGGTATGAACGGTATGCCGAAAAGCTCTGAAAGCCATTCGCAAAAGTGCGCGGCAAACCCTTTTACCACGCCGTCCTCTCCGTGAAACGCCTCTGTGCTGTAGTTTACGGAGTAAACAAACGAGTCTACCTTTGTTTGCAGCTCCTCAACAGCGGCTATATCGGCGGCCGTTACGCCGGGTATGTCTCTAAGCGAGGTAAAAACCTGTTTGGAATGACATTCGTTTTTATGGTCGGCGCACCCTGTGAAGATCATCGGCAATATGATCGCCGCGATGATGACACACATTAATTTCTTTTTAATCATTCGTTATGCTTTCACTTTTGAAAACTGTTTTTACTTGTCATTCTCATCAAAAATCCGCACCCCTTTAGGGGTGAAAGAGTGTAACCGGGGGCTTTAGCCCCTGGTGGATGCGAGACAACACACGATACCTCTACTCCCTCTACACCCCTTTAGGGGTGAAAGAGTGTAACCGGGGGCTTTAGCCCCTGGGGAGTGGACGCGAGACAACACACGACACCTCCCCCCTCACTCTACAAAGAGACCCCAGCACTCACGCACACCGCAAACCCCAGCACTAAAGTACTGGGTTACACTCTTCGCTCCCCTAAAGGGGCGCGGGAACAAACCCACCCAAAACAGCTAAGCGCCATTAACTGACTCCTTTATAAGAGATTACCTCCCTGAGGCTCTCCGCCGCTTCGCCGCAGTTGAAATCTTTTAACGCCATGAGCGCGTCTTCAAGCAGAGCGTTGCGTTCTTTGCCGAAATCGTATTTAATTAAATTATTGATTATCTCAACGCCCAAGTCGCTGTCGAACTCCTCTGCCGCGGCTATGGCCTTCTCTACGTTTTCGCTTAATAACGATTCATCGCCCTTTGTCTTTTCTACATTTGAATCGCTGTCCGGCAAAACTTGAGAGAGCTGTTCGTGCAGTATGGTCAGGTTTTTTTCAAGATCGCCGTAACGTTCCACGCAGTAGTCAATCTCCTTGTTTTTTGAGGCGGCTTCCAAATTTAAAGCTGTTTCGGAAAGCCGCATCGCGCCGATGGTAGATAACGCCGATTTCATGGCGTGTATGGTTATCGCAAAGCCCAGCGCGTCTTTCGCGTTCAGGAACTCCGACATCTTCTTACACTCCGATGGGAGTTTTTTATTGAAAAGTATCAAGGTTTCGCGGTACATCTCCTCAATACCTGAAACCCTGCTTAAACCTATTTCAGGGTTAACTTCCTCAACTTTCGCGAGCGCCGTCAAAAACTCGCTTTCGCCGCCCGCGCCGCCCTCTTTTGTTTCCGCGGCCTCCTCTATAACTTTTCCGGCTGGAAGCCAGTTCAGTAATATTCTGATAAGCTCCTGTGAGTCTATCGGTTTTGAGATAAAGTCGTTGAAGCCGTTGGCGAGAAACATCTCTCTCGCGCCCGCGATCGCGTTCGCGGTGAGGGCGATTATGGGGAGGATTTTTTGCTTTTCGCTAAG
The DNA here is from genome assembly GCA_009784115.1 of Chitinispirillia bacterium. Lineage (GTDB taxonomy): Bacteria > Fibrobacterota > Chitinivibrionia > Chitinivibrionales > Chitinispirillaceae > WRCH01. The sequence continues at coordinate 8,078 of WRCH01000083.1, read as the reverse complement.
CTCTCTTATCTGCCGTGTCGCCTCTACCCCGTCCATTTCCGGCATCATGTGATCCATAAACACAATGTCATACTCGTCATTCCTGACTTTCTCAATCGCCTCTTTACCCGAATCCACAAGCTCCGCGTGAATTTTAAACAGGCCCAAAAGCCCCTGCGCCACTTTAAGGTTAAATTCGTTGTCGTCAACTACCAGTATTTTGGCCTCCGGCGCTGATATTTTGCAGTTCTCATTGCTGCTTTTTTTGTTTTCAACCTGCTCTTTGTTGCCGGTAACCGCCGGTATTTTAATTGTAAAGACAGTTCCCTGCTCATACTCGCTTTCAAGCATGATGCTGCCGCCCATCATCTCCACAAACGATTTACTGATGGCAAGCCCCAAACCCGTTCCGACAATATTGCGGTTTTTTGATTTGTCAACCTGCTCAAAGGCGGTGAAAAGCGAAAGCATATTCTCCTTGCGTATCCCTATACCTGTATCTTTCACCTCAAAAAAGAGCGAGTCGTCTATTTTGTTTATTTTAAGGCGCACATATCCCTTGGCGGTAAATTTTACGGCGTTCCCCAAAATATTGGTTAAAGTCTGGCGCAGCCTGATATCGTCGCCGTAAAGGTAGTCCGGCAGACTGTCGTCGCACTCAAGCTTAAACTCAAGACCCTTTTTCTGCGCGACATATACAAACATCGATTTAATGTGGTCTACAAAAGCCCTGAAATCATAATCAACGGGGTTAAGCTCCATTTTTCCCGATTCAATTTTTGAGAAATCTAAAATATCGTTTATAATTGTCAGAAGCGACTTCGCCGATACTACTATGTCGGTAACGTACCCCGCCTGCCGGTCGTTAAGGCTCTCATGCACCAAAAGCTCCGCCATGCCGATTATGGCGTTCATGGGTGTTCTTATCTCGTGCGACATGTTGGAAAGGAAGTTGCTTTTAGCGACATTCGCCGCCTTAGCTTCCTCAAGCGCCTCCTCAAGCATCATGGAGGATGAGGTCAACTCCATATTCATCTCGTTTCTTATCATCGCGTTGGCGATTAAAAGCCCCGCCGAACTCAGAACAGACTCCTCACTTTCGTTAAACACCCTCTCATCGTGGCAGTCGTCGAACCCTATAAAGCCCCAAAACTCATCACGCACAAAAATGGGCGTGATAAATATTGAGAGTATCCCCTGGGGCGCAAGCTGAGCCTGTGAAGCGGGAAGCATATCCCTTACCCTGCTGTTTATGCACTTGCCTTTGGCGAGAGTCTCCTCCCACTCTGGAATATTATCGCGGTAAGATACGCTGACTGTAATATCCTTATCCTGCTGAGGTTCCGCGCTGCCCGACCATTCGTAAATCTGAGTGCAGTAGAGTTCGTCATCTTCGATATGGTTTTTCCATATATACACGCGGTCGGTGTCTACCGCTTCAGCCATCATCCCCATGCACTTGTACATATTATTTGTAAACTCCTCAAAACTCTCGACCGATTGCAGCAGTATTCCGGCTACATTGTTTGCCGTGCGCAGAAGCTGATCCTGCTGATGAATTTCAGCCGTCATCGCTTTATACTCACGCAGGTCTTTTAAATATGCTACAACAAAGTAATCACTTTGGAGCTTTATTCGCACTAATGTCATTTCACAGGGTATCGGAGTGCCGTCTGAGGTGCAGTGCGTATACTCAAAAACGCTTTTGCCGTTTACAAACGCCGCTTCAAGATGATCCATCGCTTTCTTGTGGGAGAGAGTTTCGTCCGGCTGGTATTCGGGGGAAAATTGGGGGAAATTATCTATAAACTCTTTTTTGGCCGCAATTTTAAAGAGCGACAAAGTCGCTTCGTTGCAGTCAAGCATCTCAAAATTTTTGTTCCATAAATGGCAGCTGTACGGCGTTGAGTCAAGCATGTTTTTAACATTTTCATACTCAAGCAGCTGTATATTGGACATCTGCTGTTCAATTGTGCGGAACTGTTCGAGCATGTTTATCTGATTTTTAAGGCGCAGCTTGACTATATCCGGCGAATACGGCTTGGTTATATAATCGGCGGCGCCAAGCGAAAGTCCTCTTTTTTCCTGCTCGCTGCTCATAAGCGACGTAATAAAAATAATGGGAATCTCTTTTGTTATTTCGGAAGCTTTAAGCTGCGAAATTACCTCAAATCCGTCCATGTCAAGCATTAGAATATCAAGCAGAATAACGTCGGGAAAATACTCCTTCGCCGCTTTTATCGCTTCCTCTCCGCCTCTAGCCGTGTAAATGATGTATTCCGGGCCCAATATTTTAACAAGCTGCTTAATGCCCGATTCCTGATCATCTACAATAAGTACGCTATGCCTGATGTTTTCCATAAACAACACTGTCTCCTATATATGGTTCTTCACACTGTTCAAGAGTTCCGCCGATTGGGCGGGTTTATGTATTATGTCAACGGCTCCAAGTTTTTGAACTTCAGCTTTAATATCATCACCGCTCATTCCCGTTAAGAATATGACCGGTATATTTTTATAATCGGGACTCTCTTTAAGTTTGGCGATAGCCTCAAATCCGCTCATTACCGGCATCTCTATGTCAAGCAGAATAAGATCGGGGCGGATTTTTTCCATGAGCGAAAACATTTTTACCGCCGACCCCATTGTAAACACCCGGTAATCGTCCCGCAAAATCGAGGACGCGGAGATCAGATTAAAGTCGTTGTCGTCAACGGCAAATATAATTTTCTTTTGCGCGGGATTTTTTCTGTACCGGTATTCTGTATCTTTATCCTCGTTGTCATTATTATCCGCTTCAAGCCTGTCGATAAGTTCGTTTAACTTACTCAAAAAACCGGGTACTGCCCCTTTCATCAAGTTTATTTTATCCCCCAACCCCTCTATCTCCAGCCTCTCCATCTCTAATCCCTCTATCTCCAACCCCTTCGCGGCTTCGGAAAGCTCCTCTTCGCCGATATTCCAAAGCGAGCTTTTAATACCGTGAATAATCACGATAAATTTATGCAAACATTTATGAGACTCAAAATCTTTATTTTGAAGCAGCTCTTCCAAAAGAGTTACCGCGCTGCGTGCGTCCCTTATAAAAGGCCCCAGCATCCCCGGGTCAACTTGCATATTCCTCCTTACGCCGCAAATATTTCCGCAGCGTATCAAAAAGCTCCTCAACGTTAAGCGGTTTGCTTATGTGGCCGTTCATACCGGCGTCAATACATTTTTCAACGTCCTCGCTGAATACGCTGGCGGTCATCGCTACTATGGGAATCGTTTCCGCCGCATCCAAATCAAGCGACCTTATGGCGCGCGTCGCTCTATGGCCGTCCATTTCCGGCATCTGTATATCCATGAAAATCAGATCATATTTATCCGGCGCCGCTATGAACATCTCTAAAGCCTGCCTGCCGTTTTCCGCGCACTCCACCGTTAAATTGGCGGGTTCAAGTATTGCGGTAACAATCTCACGGTTTATCTCCATATCCTCAGCGAGCAGTATTGTATGTCCGGTAAAATCGTCATCGCCGCTATCGTCCGGCGCGCCGCCGTGTTCGGTGAAACCGTTCTTACCGCTATTGTCCGCCGCCGCGCCGCGTTCCAAGTAAACGGTGAATATAAACCGGGAACCTTTTCCAAACTCCGACTCTACCCATATCTCTCCGCCCATCATCTTAATAAAATTTTTAGAGATGGCAAGGCCAAGGCCGGTGCCGCCGAATTTACGTGTTATATCGGCGTCGGCCTGTTCAAATATGTCAAAGAGATGTTTTTTCTGATCTTCTGTGATTCCTATTCCGTCGTCAGTAACGCTGATTTGCAAACAGTATACGCCGTTTTCTTCAGATATAAGCTCTATGTCAAGATGAACAGACCCCTGCGCGGGGGTGAATTTTATCGCGTTGGCTAAAATATTGGTAATAATCTGGGAAAGTTTCTGATCATCGCCTGTAAAACAGTCAGGTATGTTTTTGTCAATATTGATATGAAGCTTTTGCCGGTGTTCATCCATGCGGAATTTTATAATATCCATAACCTTTTCCAGCATTTTTCTAAAATTAAAGCTTACCGGCGACAACTCCAATTTACCCGCCTCTACCTTTGAAATGTCAAGAATATCATTGATTATCCCAAGCAGATGTTTGGAGGCGGTTTCAATCTTATTTAAGGCGTAGTCTTTTCCGGCGGAATCACGCGCGGATTTTCCGATCGCCGTCATACCGATTACCGCGTTTATCGGCGTGCGTATCTCATGGGACATATTCGACAGAAAATGCCCTTTTGCCCTGGAGGCGAAATTCGCGCGCTCCAGCGCGCTGTGCTTTTTATTGACGTTTTTTATTGTATATAAGGCCAGCAGCAGACTCACAAGTACAGAAGCGATAAATATTAAAATCGTGGCCGCGCCGAAAGACGCTCCAAGCATGAAACTGGAAAACATGGTAATTGAAAAACCGCATAAAATGCAAAATTTTATTTTCATACCAACACCTTAAAACTCCCCGCCGCCACCCATACCGTTAATGTTTGGATTTAATATATTTCGCCACCATTTCCCGCAGTACTCTTGAGTCTATCGGTTTTTCTACATAATCATTGGCTCCAAGAAATATGGCGTCCCTTGGATATTTCAGTATTCCCTCCGGAGCGCAGAAAAGAATCGGCGTTTTTTCATGCTCGGGGAAATCACGTATCACGTGAATAATGTTAAATCCGTCAGCCGCCATCATCTTATAGTCAAGAATGAACAGATCCGGCTTGTTCTCCTTTAGAAAGCCTCTGATCTCTTCTAATTTAGACAATGTAGATACATTGTACAGATCGCGCAGCGAGTAAAGGAGTACGAATTTCTTTTGCAGCATCCCCCGCAGCGACCCGTTATAATCATCGCCCAGCGCGTAACCGATCGCGCTCATCATATTGAAGACCTCATCAACCGCGAGTATGGAGAGCCTTTCGTCAGCCGCTTTGTCGGACGTATCTGAGGAATAACCGCTGTTTTTGGATTTCAAGTGGTGATTAATACGGTCTCTAATCGTCATATCGGAGAAAGGCTTCGTTACGTAGTCTGCGGCTCCGAGGTTAAATCCCTTCATAATGCTGTCTTTGTCGTTTTGACCGGTGAGAAAAATAACCGGTATAGCCGAGTAGCGGCTGTCGGATTTCAGAAGCTTTATGGCCTGCCAGCCGTTTATGTTCGGCATGTTAACATCTAATAATATTAAGTCCGGCGTGAACTGTTTAAGAATCTCGAAGAGTATGTTAACCGACTGCGCCGGAAAAATCTGATAATGGTCTCTAAGGCGGACCTGTACCGACGCGAGGTTTACGTTTATGTCGTCAACGTAAATAATTTTTTTGCGCTCGATTTCAGCGCCTGATTTTTCCTTGCGCCTGCTGGGGTCAAATACACATTCGATGCGTTCAACAAGATCGGCGTTACAGAAAGGTTTGAAGACATAATCGGCCGCGCCGAGATTATAACCTTTGCGCACACTCTCTCTGTCGGTTTTGCCGGTGAGAAATATTACAGGAATTTTTGCGTAACGATCATCGGTTTTAAGCCGAATGATCGCTTCATAGCCGTCAACATGCGACATATTGATATCAAGCAGTATTAAATCCGGCCTGATATCCATAATAATGTCAAACATGTTATCAACGGACGACGCGGGGTAAATTTCATAATGAGATTGAAGACGGCTTTTAAGCGATACAAGGCTGTAGTTGATGTCATCAACGTAAATAATTCTTCTGCGATTAGCTTTAATTGCCATAAAAGCGTCTTTCTATTATACTGAAATTTTCAGGACTAAAAAGCCCCCAAATCCTCATCGTCAAGCGGAATAATCTGATCAGATTTCATCGCCTTTGCGGATTTTACCGCAGCCTTCGGAGCGGGAAGCGCCGCCTGTTTCCTTACCGCGGGCGCAGGCACGCTCCTGCGGTTAGACCCGCCCCCTCTTGAACCCGCCCCGCCTCCGGAGCTGAGTGTGAAAGCGGCCACCATGTTTGAGAGTTCCGCGGCCTGACTGCTTAACTCTTCCGCCGCGCTTGCCGACTCTTCGGAGTTCGCGGCGTTTTGCTGAGTGACATTATTCATAGACGCTATCGCAGTGTTTATCTGCTCTACCCCCTGAGCCTGCTCATTGGAGGCCGCGGCGATCTCACCGATGAGGCCGCCCATTTTGTTTACACGGTCAACAATCTGGTTGAGCGTTTTAGCTACCTCTTCAGTGATTTTAACGCCGCCGTCCGCGTTTTTAACCGACTCATCAATCATGGCCGTAGTATTCTTGGCCGCTTCCGCGCTGCGCATCGCAAGGTTGCGAACCTCTTCGGCGACAACGGCAAAACCCTTACCCGCTTCACCCGCGCGAGCCGCTTCAACAGCCGCGTTAAGGGCGAGAAGGTTGGTTTGAAAGGCTATCTCGTCAATTGTTTTCACAATTTTCGCTGTATTGTCTGATGACGTTTTGATCTGATGGATAGCGCTGGCCATGCGCTTCATTGAAACCTCACCCTCATCGGCGGCCTTATGCGCTTCCGCGGCTAAAATCTTCGCCTGATTGGAGTTGTCGGCGTTCTGTTTTGTCATGGATGCTGTCTCTTCAAGACTTGCGCCTACCTCTTCAAGCGAGCTTGCCTGATTGTTTGAGCCTTCGGCAAGAGACTGCGCGCCCTGCGAGATTTCGCCGCTTGCGCTTGAGACCTGCGCGGCGGCTTCCGAAACTTGAGACATGGCATCGTCAAGGTTCTGCACGAGCATATTGATGTTATTTTTCATCTCCGCGTATACGCCTTTGTACTCTCCGGTAACCCTCTGCGACAAATCTTTCTGCCCCGCCGCGTTAAGAACCTTGCCTCCGTCTTCAATGAGGATAGCGCGCAGAGACTTAACAAGTTCTGTAAAAATCTCGCCGATTTCGTCAGTATCATTTCTTTTGGCAGCCGATATGTTGAGATCGCCGTCTTTAATCTGATTAAGCCATTTAAAAATGACGTTCTGCATATCATCAGCCCACCTGTCGGCGGCGGCGGCCATCTCGCCGAGTTCGTCTTTGCGCCCCTTTATGTTAAGCCTCATTCCAAGATGTCCCTTACCCCATTCGCCTATCATCGTGTTGAGCGATTTCACCGGTTTACTTATACTGCGCGAAATATAGTACCCAAAACCAACGCAAAGTAAAACCGCGGTGATCAGGATAATAATCAGCATCTTGCTGACTTGCGCGTAAGCTTTGGAGGTACTTTCATTCAGGTCAACCGCCGCGTTGTAGAAAACTTCCGAAAGCGCGTCCATAATATTTTCAAAGCTGTCGCCGGATATTCTGAGCTGACTTAAAGCGGCGCCGAGTTCGTTTGAAATCTCAGTTGACGATTTTTCGACAATTTTGCAGAAAGCTTCGCCGTCTTTTACATAAGCCGTAAAAGAGGCGCGCGCCTCTCTGATTAAGTCATGCGTTTTAGGATTATCAGTGATCTTAGACAGAGAGTCAAGAAGCGCCGGAATTTCAGCAACATTTTTATCAATTATTTTTTGGTAGGAATCCAAGGAAGCTCTGTCATTGTATATCACCATATTGCGGTAAGCGCGCGCCATGTACAAAAGATCAATTTTAATACATTCGCTTGAGGAGACGCCCTTAAGCCCATAATCATACATTTGCTCCGCAGCGTGGTCCATTTTGGCTACGTTTATTATACCAATAACTCCAACAACCGTAGCAATTGCGCCGGCAAACAGAAAACCGCCGATAAGTTTAGTAGCTACTTTAACATTGTCAAACATGAAAAACTCCCTTTCGAAACGAGTTTATTAAAAGAATTCCTTACTTTGCGTATTTCAATTTCGTATTTTTCATTAGTATTTACTAATATACCATTGGAAAAATGCGGATAATAGGCGTTGCCCTCACAAATAATCAGACATATCAGAATCGGAAACAGCACTGTTTTTTTCGACAAAAAAGGCATTCGCTGTTTTATAGCGGGGACGGAGTTTCTTTTTTTTCATCTCAAGAATATAAATTCTCAACATCATAAAGAGCAATAATCCACCAAAATTGTGTGGATTTTTAAAAAGTTCTTGCATCCTCCCCCAAAAG
>WRCH01000082.1 GCA_009784115.1 Chitinispirillia bacterium | reverse complement strand
GTTGCCGCGTATATTAAGGAAACAGGCGACTGGGGTATTTTGGATGAGTCGACGCCGTTTGACAATGACCCGTCAAAAGCAAAACCGCTGCTTGATCACCTCACGGCCTCATTCTACCATGTGGTAAATAACCTTGGACCTCACGGTCTGCCGCTTATTGGCCGCGCGGACTGGAACGACTGTCTCAACCTCAACTGCTTTTCTACAACGCCCGACGAGTCTTTCCAGACTTGCACAAGTAAAGATGGAAAAACCGCGGAGTCTGTGCTTATAGCGGGTATGTTTGTTTGCATCGGTAAAGATTACGTGAAAATCCTTCAGCATCTCGGCAAAGAGAAAGAAGCGGCTACCGCTCTTGAACATATCGCATCAATGAAGAAAACAATTTTGAGCGCGGGGTGGGACGGCGAGTGGTTTGTCCGCGCTTATGACGATTCAAAGCAGAAGATCGGCAGCAAAGAGTGCGAAGAGGGTAAAATATTTATCGAATCGCAGGGTTTCTGCGTTATGGCAGAGATTGGTATTGAGGAAGGTTACGCGGCTAAGGCGCTTGAATCTTCCAGAAAATACCTTGACACGCCGCACGGCCTTGTGCTGCTCAATCCCGCTTACACGAAGTATCATGTAAACTTGGGTGAAGTGAGCTCTTATCCTCCCGGCTATAAAGAAAACGCCGGTATCTTCTGTCACAATAACCCGTGGATCATCATTGCCGAGACTATTCTCGGTCAGGGCGAACACGCTTTTGAACACTACAGCAAGATCGCTCCCGCTTACCGTGAAGATATAAGCGATCTGCACCGCATGGAGCCTTACGTCTATTCGCAGATGATCGCCGGTAAAGACGCAAAGCGTCACGGCGAAGCGAAAAACTCATGGCTCACAGGAACGGCGGCGTGGAACTTTGTGACGGTGTCTCAGTGGATCCTTGGTATCAGACCCGATTATAACGGACTTATTATTGATCCATGTATTCCGTCAAAGTGGAGCGGTTTTACAGCGGTTAGAAAATTTCGCGGCGCGACATTTAACATCACTGTGAAGAACGAAAGCAAAGTTTGCAAAGGGGTCAAAAGCTTAACAGTGGACGGTAAAGCCATTGAAGGCAACGTGATTCCTGTGTTTACAGACGGCAAGGAACATGAGGTTGTTGTGGTGATGTAGGCCGCGCGTATATATAGGGGTAGGGCGGCTTGCGTTGCCCTACCTCTTCTTCTTTATTTGGGTAGTCTCATAAACGAGTTGACGCGATTGTAATTTCCATTGATTTATACTGAGTTACAAGAGCGCATCAACCGATTTGGCTCACTGCCGGATACACAGCATCAGGAAATTTGTCAAGGTTATTGCTTACGGCACGGTTGACGTCTTTTGTCTCTAATATTACGAGAGTAACTTTTACCCTCGTTCAGAATTTATATTTAAAATATGAGCAAATTTGACCGCAAAATTCCGTATAACGACCTGCCATTACTGCCGCCTCAAGCCGATATTGAGACTAAAAATATTCTTCGCAAAACCATTTCGGCAGGCAGAGCCTTGGCTCAACTTAACGGCGCTTTGTTGAATTTGCCAAATACTAATCTGTTTTTAGACACTATTTATCTACAGGAAGCAAAAGCAAGCTCAGAAGTAGAAAACATCATTACAACAAATGACGAACTCTATAAATCGCTTGTGGCGGATAGAAAGATTGAAAACACCGCAACAAAAGAGGTTTTGAGCTATAAAGAAGCTCTATGGCTAAGTTTGGAGCAGTTAAAAACCAAGCCTTTTATCACGACAAATCTTTGCATCAAAATCGTTCAGTGTATTAAACAAACAGACGCTTCTAATTAGGGTTACTGCTGTTATACCTGAAACTATCCGGCCTTTTGGACAATCCGGCTATTTATCTAAGCGAATATATTATCAAAAATAAAACTGCGTATTACCGAAAACTGCAAGGTGTAACGGAAAAAAACGAATGGGAAGATTACATTTTGCTTAGTCCGCCTTGATTATATAGCAATACATTGATATCATCCCAGCGGATTGAAATACGCGCCGTGTATTTTCGACAAATTAAAAACAGTTGCTTTTTAAGCGAATCAATGTTATAATAATAAAACGATTAGATCGTTAAAAAGCGCCGAATTCCTCTTCCCTGCAATTTTTTTCTGCTTTTACGGCGCAGTGATTTATCTTCAATCCCGATAATTAAGAAGGTGAGGTTAAATAAAGCTGTATGGAAAGAACTCAGTTTATTCCTGATGAGGGAGCCCTAACTTTATATTTAAAAGAGATAGGTAAAAATAAAAGCCTTACATTGGAAGAGGAAGCAAAACTTGCCGTAAGGATACGAAAAGGCGACCGAAAGGCCCTTGAGGTGCTTGTAAAGGCAAATTTGAGGTTTGTTGTGAGTGTGGCGCGCAACTACCAAAATCAGGGATTGCCGATCAGTGATCTTATTAACGAGGGTAATTTAGGACTATTGCGGGCCGCAAAACGCTTTGATGAGAAGAAAAATTTTAAATTTATCTCTTATGCGGTGTGGTGGATTCGTCAATCTATTTTACAGGCTTTGGCCGAACAGTCGCGCATAATCAAACTTCCGCTCAATAGAGTAGGAACAATTCATAAAATCGGTAAGACGCAAAGCCGCCTTGAACAAAAACTGCGCCGCGTGCCTAACGCAATGGAGATCGCCGCGGAGCTTCAGATTGCCGTAGATGAGGTATATGACAGCATAAAAATCGGCTGCAGCCACATGTCTCTTGACGCTCCGCTGCAAAGCGGCGAAGACTCACGTCTTCTTGATCTTATTGCCGACGATGAACATACACCGCCTGACGACAGCCTTATGGATATATCGCTCCATGATGAGATAAATAAGACGCTTGATACATTAAGCGAGCGGGAAAAAGAGGTTGTGCGGCTTTATTTTGGAATAGGTGAAGATACCTCTCACACATTGGAGGAGATCGGCCAGCGGTTTAATCTGACAAGAGAGAGGGCGCGCCAAATTAAAGAGAAAGCGCTTCGGCGGCTGAAACACTCTTCGCGCAGCAAGAGGCTTTTAGCTTACCGTTCCATATAGATGATCAACTTTTTGCGGGAGTATTGGATAAGGTCATGAAGACTGCACTCGTTTGGTTATCATTTATGATGATATTTGTGATGGCGGCGGCTTCCGATGTTTTCGCCGATAGGGCTTTTGGCGCGGACAGTCAGGGGCAGGACAGCATTGCCGTACTTGGCGGTAAAAATCGCGGCGCCTCAAGTAAAACGTCCGGTTTTAAACCTCAGCCTTACTCTCATAATCAGGACATTGCGTTTGTCTCTTTGATGGGAAGCCGGCCCCGCGGTGATTTCAGCGGTTACCGCAAAGCGGTTCTTTACAACGCAAAAGGAGCGGTGATTCAGGAAATTGACATCAGCCGCTCCGATTCGATTTACAGTCTCGACAGGATGATTCAAGAAAACCGCACAAAGGGTCCTCTCATTATAAGGATGCGGAAATAATTTTATTCCTCATCATTCTCCAAAGCGATAACGGTATACTCTTCTGACAGGATACTGTCATAGACTTCGTCAATCTCTACCTGCGGTTCTCCCCAGCCGTGGGTGTCGGCGTCTTTTCCTTCATATTCCAAAAACTCAATAACCGGCTGAAGTTTATGGCCGTTGAAAACGATGTGCTGGCCATAGGAGAGATCCTCGTCAACTATCTCCTCAATCTCTACATCATCGGGAAGATCATAAACGGCGGTTACGGTAATTACAACTTTCATGCTATATTTCTCCTTTACTATTGGTGAGAAAGCTTTTGCGGTATACGCGGTAAAAAAACTATCAGTATAGAGACTCTCATACTGTGTACTGTCATTACAAAATACTATTTTAATTATATGATACCAAAACTTTTCGCTTTCGATCTCGACGGAACGCTTCTTGACTCGCAAAAACGCATAGGCCGCGCTAATGCCGAAGCGCTAAGGGAGATGGCTGGGACAGGGGCAAAAGTAGTGCTTGCCTCCGGACGGCTCGGTTCAAGCATTGAGAAGTATCTGCCCGATTTGGGGATAGACGCCGCGATGCTTACACTTAACGGCGCGCAGGTCTTTACTGATTTGAAAGATGGCAGGCGTTGTATCTACAGCGCTGAACTTGATAATTATTACGCGAATCAACTAATTGATTACTGTGCTGATAAGCCTGTAACGCTCAATTATTATTGTGATGGAAAACTTTTTACCGTTAAGACGAATAAAAATGCCGCTTGGGCGGATCTTTATTATAAGCAAACGAAGACGGATTATAATTTTTTGGATGATTTTAACGGGATGGCTAAAAATTCCCCGTCAAAAATAATATTAGTGGGTGAGAGCGGTTATATTGATGAATTAGAAAAATATTTTCGCTCGCTTTGGGATGAAAGCAGTGTTTACATCTGCCGGTCATGGAATCACTATCTCGAATTTTTGAGCCCTAAAGCCAATAAAGGCGTTGGTTTGCAGATGCTGTGCACGGCTCTTGGGATAGATATGGCGGAGGCGGCCGCGTTTGGAGATGAGCAAAATGATATACCCATGTTAAAAACCGCGGGTCTTGGCATTGCTATGAAAAATTCATCCCAAGAGGTAAAGAAGTACGCAAAACGAGTGACTGAAAAGACAAATGATGAGGATGGAATAGCTTGTGAGTGGGAGAGAATAAAAGCTGTCTCGGTGAACCTATAGATACAAAAATTTCTATCGCATCTGATTTTAAGGATCCAAAGCAAGACGGAAACCAGTACGATTGCTTCTGCTGAGATCTGTGCCGGTCCCCTCTCGTCTTGGCGGTATAGCGCCGCGGCTGGAAATACTGCACCACTTTGCATCCGCATCGTTCCAGCTGCCGCCGCGGGTAACACGGCGAGTGCCGGTCAACGGCCCTTTAGGATTGACCTGCCTTCCTGCTTCGTAAGGGCCATACCAGTCACTGCACATCTCCCAAACATTACCGCTCATATCATATATACCAAGTTCGTTGTGCTTTTTGACACCTACAGGATGAGGTTTGCACCGTGCCCGAACTACGTTTTTAGAGGTGCCTTTAATTCAGAACGGTTCAGCAGCCGGCAACGGTAATCGTTTTTCCTTCAAAGGATTCTTTTTTTAAGTAGATTTTTTCGTCCCAGCTCTTAGTGTCATCTTTATCGAAAATGACGAGCCAACCGGTATCGGAGCCTACTTTATCCATATATTCAGATACCTGTTTTAAGCTTTGGCCAAGGCTTTTTTGATTTTGCAGAATTTTGAGTTCGATAGGGTATTTTTGTTCGTTGTAAACTACGCATAAATCAGTCCGTTTCGAGCCCAAAGCCATTTCACGGATAATTTGGCCGCCTCCGTTTATGATTCTTTGTAAGAATGCCTGCATGACAAGGTGAGGAGCGGCTTCATCGTATTCATAAAGCTCTGTTTGATAGCGTTTTTTCCAAATTTCGCTATTCTCGCGCCAATACTGTTGAAAGTCATTTATGAGAAATTCCATATCTATTTTACCATTTTTTATGTAGCGCGGCATGGCGTATTCTTCGCGCGTACTTGATATGACGTCCTGAACATCCCAACTCAAAGTTCTAACGATAAGTTCCGCATATATGGGATTTGCCGGCCTTGTTATACCGCCGTCGTCTCTTATTATACCCAAATCCCTTGTATATAAGTAATCATCAGATCTTCTGCTTGCGATTTCCTCACCTAGCACAAGCGGCTGTATAACATTGCGGACTCGTGGCTCCTTAAGCCGCTCCATCATACTGTCGAAGTGCGTTCCGCGGGCAAGGACTATGTTTTGTATCGCCTGTTCTATCGAATCAAATGTGATTGGTATTGAATAATCTTTCTTGGTGATCTTATCTACGCACTCACGGGCAATGGCATTTACAAGCCAAGGCTGTCCCTGCGTTTGCTCGAATGCGTGATCAATTGCATCGGGTTCAAATTTTTGGCCGGTTTTTGCAGTGTGCTGACCGTAAAGCTCAGCAACTTCCTCTTTTGTAAAATTCCTTAAACTAAAACTCTCTTTGACGATATTGAACGGACTTGCGCTTCCAAGCGTTTGCGATTCCGGTCGAATTTTAGCTTTGTAATCTCGAATATTACGCATCCCTACAAGAGCAACGGAACGGATAAACGGCGCCATACCTCTTGATATATAGCCTTCACGCAATTGCCTCAAAAAGGTAATAAGAGTTCCGTTGCTTAAACAGTCGGCCTCATCAAAAAACAGAACAAGCGGTTTATCAAGGGTTCGGCAGTAATTTACAAGAGATGTTTTAAGTACACCAGAAAAATTTTTATAATTGGCGTCTTTAGCGAATCCTGCCGGCAGACCTTGAATATCAATGTAAGATTTTATCTTTTCAATGATTTCAGGAAGCGCCTTTTCCGGTTCGGTCAACTCCTGTATCGCTTCTAATGAACAATACAGGGCGTAATATTCACCATGCGCGTTTATCCGGCGGGTAAGTTCCTGCAAGAGCGTAGTCTTTCCGCTCTGCCGGGCAGCGTGGATGATGAAATATTCCTTATCGTCTATCAAATCCATCAACTCACCGCCAATACCCCTCATAGGATCAAGCATATAGTGATCACCCGGTATGCACGGGCCGGTTATGTTAAATTTTAGTTTGGACATTATAATTACCGCCTGTTTTTTAAAGATGACTGCCGCTTTCACAAAAAAACATATCGTTTTAATATACGTTATGGGCATTTTTTTTGAAATGCCGGCGCCAGCTTATTCAGCTCCGATAAATATTGGCGTCAATAAAAAAATCTTGCATTTAAATGCTTCTCATTGTAACATTATTAGATGTACTGGTACACGGCACGCGTTTACACTGTGCCGCACGCAACTGTACGCAGGGCCGTAAGGTTGCTTAGCGGCACAGTGTAAATGTGTGCCGTCATGCAGTATAGTTGATGTAGTATTATAGAAATAATCATCAAGCTCTGGCAACTTGGATTTAACAAACAACTCGGAATATTTGGAGATATGCTATGGAAATCACAGACGTAAGAATCGTATTAGTAGCCAGTCAGGAGCGGCTCAAGGCGTTCGCGAGTATCACATTAGACAGCTGTTTTGTGGTAACAGGACTTAGAGTCATAAGCGGCCCGCAGGGATATTTTGTATCAATGCCAAGCCGCCGCAGGCGCGACGGGTCGTATCAGGATATTTTGCACCCCATCAATAACGAAGCGCGAAAGATGATTGAAGACAAAATACTTGACGCTTTTGAGGCGGAGATAAATAAACCGCGTGAACAGGGTCAGCCGGGTCAACAAGATGCGGAACCGTCTTTTGAGTGCGGCGAAGACGCGGTCGAAAGCTGACTCTGATGAATCAAATTCTCCGAACAATTATTGAGCAGAAGCATAGCGAAGTAAAGTTATTGAAGGATATTAAGAGTTCGTTTACGGGGCGGAGCGAAGAGAAACGCCCCTTTGTAAAAGCTCTTGATAAGCTTCCCGAGCTTGCGCTTATTGCGGAGGTCAAGAAAGCATCCCCGTCTAAAGGTGTAATAAGGGCTGATTTCGATCCTGTTGAAATTGCTAAACAATATGAAACCGGCGGTGCGTCGGCAATCTCTGTTTTGACGGATGAGAAGTTTTTCCAAGGTCATGCGGATTATCTCGCGGCAGTCCGAAAAAATACCTCAATTGCCGTGCTTCGCAAAGATTTTATTATTGACATATTGCAAGTTCAGCACAGCGCTGTAATGAATGCTGATGCCATGCTTCTCATAGCCGCGGCTCTTGACGAAAGTCATCTCAAAGATTTATATCAAGCCGCCCGCGAACTTGAAATGGAACCGCTCATTGAGATTCATAACCACCGCGAGCTTGACATTGTGATGAAACTTGAGCCTGAAATAATCGGTATAAACAATCGCAGTCTTGATACATTTGTAACGGATTTAGCCGTTACATTTGAATTGATAAAACATATCCCGCGCGATATAACGGTTGTTTCAGAAAGCGGTATCACGAACGGTGCGGAGGCGGCAAAACTTGCGGCCTCCGGTGTGAAAGCGCTTCTTGTGGGTGAATCTCTAATGCGTTCTGATAATCCTTGCGCTCTAATGAGTGAGCTTAGACTTTGCGGTGACAAACAAGAAAGCAAATAGACAAACGTGAGGATAAAAATTTGCGGAATCACTCGTTTCGAAGATGCGCATACTGCCGCAAATTTGGGTGTTGATGCGCTTGGGTTTATCTTCTACCCGCAAAGTCCCCGATACATCAGCGCTGTAAACGCCGCTCAGATTATAAAAAAGCTCCCGCCGTTTGTCTCTAAAACAGGCGTCTTTGTTGATGAAACTATAGAGCGTGTTATTGAAGTTATAAAAATAGCCGGACTTGACACCGTACAATTGCACGGAGATGAATCTCCCGAATATTGCGCGGCGATGCCGGTACCGGTGATAAAAGTTTTTTCTATTCACGATGAATCTGATCTGTCAAACATTTCATCCTACAAAACAGCGGGATATCTCCTTGACACATGGAGTCCCGATCGTAAAGGCGGAACCGGCAAAGTGTTTAACTGGTCTGTGGCGGTTAAAGCGTGCGGGCTTTATGATACGGTGATTCTTTCAGGAGGTCTTGGCCCAACAAATTTATTGGAAGCGATTGAAGTTGTACGTCCGTTTGCTGTGGATGTTAACAGCGGGGTTGAGATAAGTCCGGGAATAAAAAGTCCTGCAAAAATGAAAGAAGCTATCTCAATAGTAAAAGGTTTTAAGGGATGATTAGTGTATACATCCACACCCCTTTTTGTATAAAAAAGTGCCGTTACTGCGATTTTTATTCTGTACCCTTTAATGATTCCCTTACTGAACGCTATATAGAAGCATTAGGTAAAGAATGGGAGATATATCGGCGCGGTGATCCTACCCTCACCAAACAATCCATTCATACTATTTATATAGGAGGAGGCACACCCTCTCTCTTAAGTATTGATACATGGGAAAAACTTGATGAGGTTTTATTTTCAAAGATTGACAAATCTGAAGCCAAAGAGTGGTCGGTTGAGTGCAATCCGGAATCATTTACTATAGAAAAAGCAGAAATGTATGCTGACAGCGGTGTAACTCGCTTGACTTTTGGCATTCAGTCGCTCAATCCGCGTGAACTCTCTATTTGCGGAAGAGCGCACTCGGCAGAGAGAGCGCTTGAAGTCCTTAATTGTAAAATTCTTGCAGATAAGTTTAGATCTATTGGAGTTGATCTCATATATAATCTGCCGGGCCAAACACTTGAAACGCTTGACAGTACGCTATCAACAATTTTGTCTATTCCGGTGATAAAGCATATCTCAGCTTATGAGTTGACCGTTGCGGATTACACACCGTTTGGCCGTCATCGTCAAAAATTATCTATACCATCAGAAGAGTTGTCAGTTGAAATGTATGAGCTTATTAACAAGCGGTGCAGTGAAATTGGGATGAGTCAATACGAAGTCTCCAATTACGCATTTGCGGGACATGAATCAATCCACAATAAAGCATACTGGTCTCATCAATCATATATAGGACTTGGAGCCTCTGCCCACTCATACATTCACCCTAAACGCTGGAGTAATATTGCTGACGCGGAAGATTATATATCAAGGATATCAACAAATAAACGCCCCATAGATTTTGAAGAAATTTTAGGAGCGTATGAGCTTGCCTCGGAAATTATTTTTTTAGGATTACGAAGCGCCGACGGCGTTGATGAAAATGAGTTTAAATCTATCACTAACTTGGAATTATGCAACGATAGCAGAGAGACAAAATTATTGAAATACGTTGATTCAGGGCTGCTTGAAAAGCATGGCCGCAGATGGATTCCTACTTCCAAAGGGATGCTTTTCGCGGATATGATGGCGCGGGAGCTGATGCCGGATTAACCGTCACGCTCTCCTGCCCCCTTTAGAACATGGCATCTTGTATATTAGTGAGATACGTAGTATAGATGTTGATCGCCTTACAGCGTAATAAACGAATTCCCCTATTCAATTCAGGATCACAATAAAAAATGTTAAAAATCTTAAGCGCGTCTGTTCTTATTTTTGCTGTCGGAATTATCGCGGCGCCTATTCCTTTAAATGACCACAGCTTCCGTTCATTTGATAATGACAAACATCCTCTATTATTAACGCCTCAAATATCTGAGCTTTGGGATGTGCATAATATTACGGTGCAATTTTCAAACCGCAGCTATTTATACAGTAAAGATACCTCCATGACTAAAAACAGATGGCTGCTGCACTTTGCCGATTCTATAAATTTTCACGACATTGATTTCAATTTCAGAATCCGCCTTGATTATCCGGAAGACAGAGTAAAAGACGCCGGCTGGCACAGTGATGATCCACGCAATGATCCCGGCTTTATTTATGATGCAGACAGGATAGCCGCCTACTATACTCCAAACGAACGTTTCAAATTCGGATTTGGTAAAGACCGCCACAACTGGGGGCCTCTTGAACTTGGCGGACTTTTGGTATCGGACTACAACGAAGGGTTCACCGGATTCTATCAGCAGTATACGCTTGGCGGTTTTGTTTTGCGGGGACTTACGGCGCAGTTGAATTCTATGACCGTGGGTAGTGAAGTAATGCAGCGCTACTTCTCGGCTGCGCGGCTTGAGTACAGTAAGCCCAACTATGGGCTTGCTTTCGGCCAGTCGATGCTTTACGCAGGGGCGGGCCGGTCATGGGAGATGCAGTTTTTCTTCCCGTTCTTTATTTTTCACTATGGGCAGATGGCTTATGAGCGCGGGTACTATAACGCCGGACAAAATTCGCAAGGGTCAATGGATGGTTACTACAAAATCTACAAACTGCCGGTTGAAATATACGGAGAGCTTTTTGTAGATGATTTTCAAGGACATTCCGACTCCATCTCTCAATCTGTACAAAACACTGTTTCGTGGATGGCGGGCCTGCGGCTTAAGGGAGCCGACCCGTGGTACGGGTTTATTGAGGGCGGCAAGATAAGCACATATTCATACAACCACAAAGACGCCGGCAAGCAGCTGATGCACAACAGGTGTTTCATAGCCACACCGCTTGGCCCCGATCAACAGTTATTGTGGGGCAAGTTCGGCAGAAGATTTTTAGGTGATATGCTGGGCGCCGATCTAAATTTTTGGCTGAGACGAAGCGGTGAATGGAGTATGCGCGGCGAAACGTTACAGCCGTATATATCCCTAAACAATACAAGAGACGACAAACAGCCTTTTGGTATAGTGGAAGATGAACTCTCATTTTGGACATCCGTCTCATACAGAAAATTTTTTGTTGATACGGAATTGAGAGGCGGCACAACAATGTACAGAAACCGAGGCAATATAGAATCATCAAAATGGGAATCATTTCCGTTTGCTGGGATTTTCCTTTCGAGCGGATTATCGGTCAGAGCAGCGAGGGATTAAAAAACCTCGCTTAAAAACGGTCAGGAGTTATCGTTTTTTGGATTTTACTTACCATACATAGTATATTTATAATCAATATCATACATTATTTAAAAAAATTAAAGTATTTAACATCTTACACATATATCACGGTTCTAAATGTCAGAAATACAGTATTTAATAATAGTCTCATTATCTGCGTTTTCGGCGGTCATTGCCGCCTGCGCTATTAAAATTATTCTGCATACAAGACTTGTCTCTCTTTTTGTTGACACACCGGATATACGCAAAGTACACTCCGCTCCTATTCCGCGCATTGGAGGCATAGCGATAATACTTGCCATGCTGTGCGCGGTAGTGCTTTGGTATACACTTGTAGATCTGTTTGGTTTTGTCCCTCTTCCACAAAAGTTTTTCTTCTCCATACTTGCCTCCGTGCTTGCTATAGGGATATTTGGGTTTATGGATGACTCCCGCTTTTTCAATACGCGGGTGCGTGACAAGTTGATTGCCGTTATTGTGCTTGCGATTGTTACGGTTTTTGTTTTTGACGTACAGCCCGGTGCGATTTCTGTTTTTGGTTTCTTTGTTATACCTGAACTGCTCAGTAAGATAATTGCGGTGTTTTGGATAATCGGCCTTATTAATGCCTACAATTTAGTGGATGGTTTAGACGGGTTTGCCGGAACTATCTCTATCGTTTCACTTTTGGGTATAATGGCGGTATCGGTTATTGTAGGCGACTTCGCGACTGCGGTTCTCAGCATGATTGCGGTTGGCGCCGCAGTTGGATTTTTGATTCACAACGCTCCGCCCGCCAAAGTTTT
>WRCH01000081.1 GCA_009784115.1 Chitinispirillia bacterium | reverse complement strand
TTTTGTTTTTCTGGTTTTTTTTTTTGTGTGTGTGGTTCGGGGCCAAAGTGTTTGTGTAAAATCCTAAAAAATGGTGGGTGGGGGGGGGGGGGGTAAGCCATTGATTTTAAATGAGTTAGCACGGCACTGTTAATGTAGCTTATCAAGCAGCCTGTCGGTGTGCCGGCACAATAGCATACTCTATTCATTAACCGCCTGACAAAAACGAAATTTTCCAAAAGAAGCAAAAATCTCATAAAATAATCCAATGTAAAAATATAGTTTACGATTATAGTATCAAAGTATCAGGCGTCACACTTGTCTTAACTTAAAATTAATTTATTTTCAGGCAAGGTGCAATAACTTTATTGAAACAACAACCAATACAACAAAGAGCAATTATGTTATTATGGCAGATATTATTTTTACTGCATAAAAGAACACGATCAAGATCAATATCCGCAAGTATCAATTTACAGTCAATAAGGAATTAACAAAAGATGCGTTCCAAGACCAGCGTCAATTCAGTTTCAATCCCTGTCATAGAATTAAACAGTCCTGAAGGCAAAAAAATATTGAAGGAAATTGAAAAGGGACGGCAAAAACGAAGTGATGAGGTCACACGAATCGTTAATTCTGTGCTTGATGACGTACGGCTTAGAGGCGATAAAGCGCTTTTCGCATATACAGAAAAGTTTGACAAAGTAAAACTCACGCCTTCTACTGCGCGTATACCGGCAAGTTTACTTAAAGAAAGAGCGAAACTCGCGTCTCCCGAACTCAAAAAAACGATTCGTGAAGTTGCGAAGAGAATTTATACTTATCATAAAAAACAAGGTCTTGTTGAGTTCAGCATTAAAACGGGTGATGGGATATTAAAGCAGCTTGTAAAGCCGCTAAAACGGGTTGGCGTTTACATACCGGGAGGATATACTGTTTATTCGTCAAGCGTTCTTATGGATGTTATCCCCGCGAAAATCGCCGGTGTTAAGGAGATCGTTGCTGTCACCCCGCCTAAAGATGAACTCGACCCCGGTGTTGCTTACGCTCTTCATTATCTGAAAATAACAGAAGTTTATCGTATAGGCGGGGCGCAGGCAATAGGAGCTCTTGCTTACGGTACAAACACTATAGCTCCTGTGGATAAAATTGTAGGGCCGGGTAATTCATACGTCGCGACAGCCAAACGTCTTGTTTATGGAAGTGCGGATATTGATTCTGTAGCCGGCCCAAGCGAAGTAGTTATTATCGCTGATTCATCATCTCCGCCGCGTCTTGTCGCTCTTGACTTGCTTGCTCAGGCGGAACACGGCTCAGGGGATGAAATCGCGGTGTGTATTGTTGAAAGTAAATCAGCCGCCGCAAAAATCGCGGCAGCTGTATCCAGGGAGATTGAGAAATCACCGGTAAAAGAAATATTGTTAAAGCTGCCTCCTCACGCAATAACGATTCTCGTTACGTCATCCCGTAAAGAGAGCATGGAGCTGTCGGACTCAATCGCTCCTGAACATTTACAAATAATGACATCTACGGCTGATAAAGATTTAAAACTTGTAAACAACGCCGCGGCAGTTTTTGTAGGTGTCAACACACCCGTTGCTCTTGGTGATTACTATATCGGCACAAATCACGTACTGCCCACAGGAGGCGCAGCCCGCTTTGCATCAGGTCTTGGTGTGGAGAGCTTTCAAAAGCGTATCTCAGTCGCCATAGCTTCAGATAAGGGGATCAAAACAGCGGCAAAATATGCACCGGCTTTTGCCCGATCAGAGAAGTTTATTCACCATGCGTTAAGTGTGGAAGCGAGAGTGCAGGATAGCGGCAAGTAAAACAATATCGTCTATAAACGCGCTGATCTTTATAATGACTTGATAAACTCAAGCGAGTTAAAAGTTCCGCGGATATCAAAGTGATGACGGCAATATGACAGAAGCAGTTCGGTTATCCGCAGGTATTCACTTTTTTGAAGTTTCACACTTTCATCAATATTTATCTCTTCGAGATGTCCTATAATAGATGCGTCAAGACCCGCCTGTGTATGCGAGCGCACAGGCGCGCATTTTTTACAGATGAGAGCCCCCGCCGCAATATCCAAAACACCCCCGTCTTTCATTACATCCGAACCGCACGACTGACACTCTTCAATGTCAATACCAAATCCTGCCAGAAAACAATATCTGTTGATAAAATGCCACAAAAGCGGAAAGACAATTTCCCGCTTCGCGCTTTCAAGGCTTTTCATAAATGAAACTATCAATTCAAATAATTCGGGATGAGGTTCTGATTGAGTTATTGACTTAAGATAAAGCTCTAAGGCAATATCTCTTAAAGCGGATTTGACAATATTTGTACGTAAATCTGAAAAAAAATCTGTAATTTGTAAACTGCCAAGCGTATGCAATTCCCGATTTGGCCGGTAGTAAAGAAGCGCTTCCAACAAAAACCCCCGATCTATCGGGACAGATTTACTGTCTTTGCGCACACCCTTGGCGATTGCGTGTACAAGTCCGTGTGCAGGTGTAAAGAGCCGCAGGATACAGCTTGTCTCCCTGTAGGGAGCATGGGTAAGTACTAAAGCTGTAACCTTTTGTGCGCTCATGAGAGGGTAGTCCTCAATCTTTCGGATCAAGGATTTTAATTTTTTCTGTTTTAGCTTCCCGCTTAAAGATGGGTGTTTTATTCCAGTGTACATCAACATTCGTGTGTAGAGCTTCTTTCATTAATTGATCATCGTGAAGCATGCCTATGCTCATAATTTTTTTCATCGCTACGTCTACCGCCATATCAATTTCTATCACCTCATCTTCGGGATAATAAACAAGAAATCCGGATGTTGGGTTGGGGGCCGTAAT
The DNA here is from genome assembly GCA_009784115.1 of Chitinispirillia bacterium. Lineage (GTDB taxonomy): Bacteria > Fibrobacterota > Chitinivibrionia > Chitinivibrionales > Chitinispirillaceae > WRCH01. The sequence continues at coordinate 9,689 of WRCH01000081.1, read as the reverse complement.
CATATAAACGGCAATAAGTTTTTTCCCTAACTTCTCAGAAAAAATTGGGTTCTCATCTGCCGTTACAAACGCAATACTGTAACTGTTTGCTTTTGGAAATTCTACAAGCACTACTCTGTCAAACAGTTTTTTATTTTGTGTATTTATTGAATCGACAATTTGATGGACGGCCGGATAAATTTTATTTACAATAGGAATTCTTTTAACAATAAGATTACCGGCGGCGAAAACTTTTTCGCCAATATAGTTTTTAGCTATCAAACCCGCAATATAGGCACAGGCTAACAAAACAAGAATTCCAAAACCGGGCGGCCATGACATTCCAAGAATTCCCGGCAGAGAGGAATCTACCCATAAAAATATTGTTGCTACTAAAAAAATCGTAATAAAAACAGGAAGTATTATAAAGGTTCCGGCGATAATATTACTCCGAAATTCTTTTCTTATTTTGTCAAACACAACTTTCATCTCTTTTAGTCCCATACTTAACTATTTTTTCTCCTCAACAAATTTAATAATCGTTTCGCCCTTGCGCGCCATTCCGAGTTTCTCTCTGGCAATTTTTTCAATATGCGCGGTGTCGGTTTGGAGTTTTTGTATCTCATTTTTCAGAGAGTCAATCTCCTCACGCGCGGCGCTGATTTGGGCGGTGCGTTTTTTATCTTCACTATATGTGCGGTACATATCCATAAATCCCTGATTTCCGGCAATAAGTACAATAAGCACGGGAATGATTATCACCAAGGCTATAACAGAGACTATTATTTTCTTTTTTTTCATAGCAGAGCGCGCCTGAATTGTTGACCGCTTATTTGAGTTACAGCCCCCTTGAGTTCAAGATTCAGCATAATGCCAAGGAGCTGCGGGATCTGTTTTCCGCACTGTTCTGCTATAATATCAATACGGACAGGTTCGTCAGAAAGTGTCTCCCAAATCTCTTTTTCCTCTTCATCAAGACAAAGCTGCGGTCTATTAGTTTCTTGCGGTAACGAAGCGAAGAGCGAAACTTGCGGCACTGGGGAGAGGTGCTCAAAAATATCCTCCGGTTTACTAACAGGAACAGCGCCGTCTTTAATAAGCCTGAAAGTTCCCGCGCTCATTGGAGAGTTAATCGGCCCGGGGATCGCAAACACCGTTCTATTCTGCTGAAGCGCGTAGTTGGCGGTGATAAGAGCGCCGCTCTTTAGCCCCGCTTCCACAACAAGCACCCCGCGGCTAATACCGCTTATCACTCTGTTACGTCTTGGAAAGTTATAAGTCTCAGGAGGTGTACCGGGGGGAAATTCGGAAACAAGCGCGCCGTGCTGACAGATGCGCGCCGCGAGATTTTTGTTTTCTGCCGGATAGATGCGATCGACTCCGCATCCAAGCACTGCAACCGTTTTACCGTCTTTGTCAAGGCAGCATTCGTGAGCCACGGTGTCTATGCCTCTTGCAAGGCCGCTTGCGATCACCATTTTTTCGCAAAGTTTAGCGGTAATAGCGCGCGTGCAGTTTACCCCGTATGATGATGGATTGCGTGTACCCACTATTCCAAGCGCGTGACTGCTTAGCACTTTCGTATCGCCCTTAACATATAATACCGGAGGCGGAGCGAATATCTCTTTCAGGTAAAGGGGGTAATCTTCATCTGTCTTAATAAGAACAGAGATCTCATTATCTTTGCAAAATTCTAACTGTTTATGTGCGTTATCAAGCAGCTCATTAATTTTCCACTCATTTATGCAGGATGGCATTATGAGTTTTTTTTCAGCTAAAAGCTGAGGCGCTGTTTCAAGCACGCTCCTGGGCGAACCGCAAAACTCTATAAGCCGCTGGATACGTACAGGTCCCAAACCATTTATGCTATTAAGGCTAATCCAGTATTCACGCATTTTCTATTCAGCTTTTGGGGTAAAGGTTTTATATACTGGTACACGGCACGCGTCTGCACTGCACCGCACGCAGCTGCACGCAGGGCCGTTTCTGCTGCTTAGCGGCACAGTGCAGACGCGTGCCGTCATGCAGTATACCAATATTATAAAATAATTCAGACGCCTCTATGGTTCTTACAAAACTTTAACTATATTTTAAATAATGAAAAATCAATCTTAAATCTGCACATTAAAAAGGAATCTTTTATATGATAGTAAATGGAAAAGAGACAGCTCTGCTAGACGATATTTCTCTAAAGGAGTACCTTGAAAAAAATGGTTATGATTTGACAAGAATTGCTGTTGAAAAAAATGGGACTATAATACAGCGTCAACTTTTTGAAACGGAGAGACTTTGTAACGGCGATAAAATTGAAATTGTCAGTTTTGTCGGCGGGGGCTGAACTGGTTTATACTGCGCTTCCCTGTACAAGCGCCTGCAAAACTTTATTTTGGAATCCTGCGATATCTATATTATTTTATATCGTCTGAGAAACAATTTTCCAGCAGCGTAAAAAATGAATAATATGTCAACAGATTATATCGGATGGCTCCCGGCGGTTATACTGCCGCTTGCGACTGTTTTTCAATTGATAAAGATCATTAAATCCAAATCTGCTGAAGGCGTGAGCGCAGTCAGCTGGTTTCTCTTCTGTATCGCAAACACAGGGTTATATATTTATACGCAGAAATATTTAGAGCTGCAGGCGATATTGAGTATGCTGCTTACTGCTTTTTTGAATCTTGTGATAGTTACACTTTTGATACTTAAAAAATCCAAGCGCAGTCAATAATTATTTATTATACCAATTTCTGATTAAATAGTACACTGTATTAACGCCTTGATCACTTTTGGAATATACAGCATCAAATCCCCGGCCAATACCGAATATTCCGTAAGCTCTAAACTCGCAAGCCTTCCAGCTTCCCCATGTAAATACGCGCCAAGAATTGCGGCTTCAAAACATGAACATCCCTGAGCTATAAGGGAGACTGTTATGCCGCTTAGAACATCTCCTGTTCCTGCTTTTGCTAATGAGGAATTACCGCAGGGCAGGATGAATACTGTTCCTTTTGGGTTGACAGCTATTGACGGCGAACCTTTAAGCAGAATATTTACGTTTAGCTCAGACGCGTGTTTTTTCATTGCGTCTATACGTGCTGACGGCTCATCAGGGAGATCGCCAAAAAGCCGTTTGTACTCTCCGGCATGCGGGGTCAATACAAGTTCGCATTTATGTTTTTCAAGTTCTGAGAGATGACCGGCAAAAGCGTTGAGGCCATCTGCGTCAAGCACTGCGGGCTTATCTGTTTTGCTGATAATCTCCCGAACTAAAAGCGCTGTTTGCGGATCTCTTGATAATCCCGGACCTATACAAAGCGCATTCATCCGCTCTGATAGAGATAAAACTTCATGCAAAGCCGCAGCTGACGATGTACCTGAAAACGTTTCTGTGATTGGATGTAAAACAGGTTCGGTGATTTTGGCTGACAACACGTCAACAAGAGATTCCGGTACCGCAAGATGAACCATCCCGCACCCGCACCTGAGCGCAGCAGTAGAAGCGAGCGCGGCAGCGCCGCACATACCGCGTGAGCCGCACAATAGAAGCGCGAGACCGTGATCAATTTTTGATCCGTTTTCTTTACGCAAAGGCAGATTATCAACAAAAAATTTCTCATCCGCTAAAAAAATACCGCTATCGCCTTTGTCAACGACACTATCAACAATATTTTGAGGATAACCTAAATCCGCGGCAACAAGTTTTCCGACATTTGCACGATTGGGATAAAAAAATTGACCAATTTTAGGAAATCCGGCAGCTACAGTGCAATCAGCTTTTATACACGGCGGAGCGGAAACTGCGCTGTCACAATCAAGCCCCGAAGGGGTATCAACAGCCAAAACTTTAGTATCGCAGCTATTTACAGACTCAATCACAGATGCGTAAATCCCCCGGGGAGCTCCTTTTGTTCCTGTTCCAAGCATTGCGTCAATTATCAGAGTGTATTTGCCGAAATCAGGTAATTGGTCAAGAACATCAAGGAGGATGACAGGAACTTTGCATAACGCATAGTCTTTAAAAGCAAGAAGAGCCTCGCCGCTCAAACTATCAGTATCACAGAGGGAAAAACAATCAACGCAAAATCCGGCCTCATGAAGCAGACGGGCAGCAACATAGCCGTCCCCGCCATTATTACCTTTACCGCATATCACCGCGATTTTTTTATCATGCTTATCTAAAACTATCTCGTCAAGCATCGTTAGCGCTGTAAGATAAATATGTTCACCCGCGGTGCGCATATAAGAGTATCCTGTGTCAATATCGCCAGCTATTGACAATTCGTCAATTCGTCTCATTTGTACAGCGGTAACAGCGGGTATCATGTTTTCGGCAGGTAAACGTCAAACCGCGACCCCTTCCCCGGATCGCTTTTTACATTTATTACACCCGCGTGATTGCGGATACATTCGCGGATACTCAAAAGCCCAAGTCCGAGTCCGCTGTCGGTATTTGTGGTAAAAAACGGCTCAAAAAGCCTGCTCTTTATATCATCGCCCATTCCAACGCCGGTGTCTTGTACTGAGACTAAAAGATAGTCGCCCCGCCTTACGGATGGCGGGTAAACTGCATTGTCAAAGCTCTCGGCGTTGATGTCGCTTGTTTCTACAGTAAGAACCCCGCCGCCTTTTTTCATCGCTTCAAACGCGTTGATAACAAGATTTAACAGCGCACTCTGCAGAAGCGCCCGAGACCCTATAATGACAGGGTCTTTAGAGAGCATAATTTTGTGAACGCTTACGTTATCGCTTGCTATTGATTTGACAAACGCCATTACACTGTCTAAAAGTTCGTGGAAATTAAACTTGCTGTACCCCGTATCTCCGCGGCGGCTGAACTCCGAGAGGCGCTTGGAGATTTCTGTAGCGTGGCGCGAGGCGCTGAGAATCGTATCAAGATAAGCGCCGATAACCGCCGGGTCTATGTTTTTGAGATCATGCTTCAAAATTTCCGCAGTGCCTATGATGCTGCCAAGTTTATTATTCAAATCATGGGCGACCCTGCCGGCCAGTTTGCCTATGGCGTCCATTTTCTGTATCTGAAAAAGCTGCTTATGGAGTTCAAGACGCTCCGATTCGGACTTTTTATACTTTGTTATGTCAAAAATTATCCCTTGACTGCCAAGAAAAATCTCTTTTGCGGTATCACGGGAGCCGCCGTTCTTGCTTCCCTGCAAACTATAAGCGCCCTCAACTTCCACAATTCCGGTTACATCACCCACGAGTATGCGAAAATCGTTGCGTTCGCGGGTCAGGAGTTTTATCTCCATGTTTTTTGTGCGCCGTGCGCCGCTTCTGCGTTCATCAAAAAGTTTGGGCGCCTCATGAGGGCCGGTTACATGCCCGAGGAATTTTGGAATAGCTATCTTGCGGCTTACCCTGTCACACTCATCAGGCGGTAAAATTGCCGAGAAATGCTTTCCGATAAGCTCTTCGGGGGTAAAGTTGAGTATCTCCTCAACCGCCCGGTTTACGAAAGTAAAGCAGCCGTCGGGGTCAAGAATGTAGATAACCGCGGAGGAAATTCCAAATATTCTATCTAAATGCTCCTGCAAACGGCAATTCTGCTCGCGCAGCCGCTGCATCTCATTAAATACCTCATCAATACTGCCGTCTTCAATCTGCGCCTGCATAACAGACACCCTCTTTATATGTAATAATAATTACGGATCTTAATTTTTGGATACCTCTTCTAATTATATCATACATGAACTTTTTGAGTTTTTCAAGTATTTTTTTATAAAATACGAATTATATAACTACGCGGGGAAAATTGGGAAATTAATAAAGCCTGCCGGATATATCATTCGTATTGATTATAACGGTATCATTTATTGTATATTTTGATATAACAGTAAATTCCGGCGTTGAAAATATAACATGATACCATTTAATAAATCTTATTTAACCGGCAAAGAGACGCAATACATAGAACAGGCCGTGCTATCCGGTAAAATTTCCGGCAACGGAGATTTTACAAAGAGGTGTCAGGCGTTTTTTGAGCGAAAATACGGTTTTAAAAACTGTCTGCTCACCACCTCCTGTACAGACGCGCTTGAGATGTGCGCTATTTTGGCGGATATAGAGCCCGGCGACGAGATTATCATGCCGAGCTACACGTTTGTATCCACCGCGCTTGCCTTTGTCCGGCAAGGGGCAAAGATTGTTTTTGCTGACAGCTGTCCCGATCATCCAAATATTGACGCCGGCAAAATAGAAGCGCTTATCACGCCGCGCACTAAAGCTATTGTTCCGGTTCATTATGCCGGTATGGCTTGCGATATGGAAAAGATCACGCGGATTGCCAAAAAGCATAATCTGTTAGTTATTGAAGACGCCGCTCAAGCAATTGATTCATTTTATAAATGCGGTGATGACGCTGAACCAAAGGCGCTTGGGAGTATTGGCCATTTGTCCGCTTTTTCATTTCACGATACCAAGAATATTATCTCCGGCGAAGGCGGGATGCTCGCAATTAACGATGAACGGTTTATCAGGCGCGCTGAGATAATTTGGGAAAAGGGAACAAACCGCGCCGAATTTTTTCGCGGCGAGGTCAATAAATACGGATGGGTTGATACCGGAAGCTCATTTTTACCATCGGAAGTTACTGCCGCGTTTCTTTGGGCTCAAATTGAAAGTTTAGACGATATTCAGACGAAGCGTAAGCAAATTTGGGATGCTTATTTTCAAAAGCTAAAACCGTTTTCCGAAAAAGGATTCTTCAGCTTACCCCAAATTCCAAAGTATGCGGCAAATAACGCCCATACATTTTATATAGTCTGCAATTCGCCTCAAGATAGAACGAAACTGATAGAACATTTTAAGACAAATGGCGTCTGCGCGGTTTTTCACTATCTCAGCCTGCACAGCAGTGAATTCTATAAAAGCAGGCATGACGGACGCGAATTAAAAAATTGTGACAGATTTGCCGATTGCTTAGTGCGCCTGCCGCTGTTTTATGAGTTGACGCTTGAGAATGCGGAGTATATTTGTGATGTATTGGGGAGGTTTACGAAGATTAACGGTAAACGTCTTTCCGGTGATCAATATGTAAAACCATAACAATCAATACGGATGCTGTTTTTTATTCATAGTGCGTCCACATTCTAATAACTTTTACGATGCCTTGAAAAGGTATGCCTTTATAGATTTCAAATAAAGTGTTTCCATTAATATAACTAATATAACTAAAATACGATTCATTAACCAGAGATATTTGTTTTGATGTGCAAAAAACGTGCATTACTAATGAAGAAATTTTTCAAAAAATATCCTGAAACAAAAACGGGCTCTTGAGAGCCCGTTGGATTGTACTGATAGTGATTATGTATTAGGGTCCTGCACACACACCTATACCATTTGCGGCGGTCACGTAATTTGCAAAAAACTTATTTCTTACCTTTTGCGCTTCTGTAGACGTTATTTTACGTGCGAAAGTGGCGTCGTCATCGCTGCAAAACGTAGTGTGAATTCGATCGTTTTCTCTTATCAAACCAATTTTGGCACGAGCTTTCCCATTAAGCGCCAGTACATTATCACTTGTCAATTGGTCGTCATTGTATCTGTAAAGAAACCACCGAGACTCCGGGATGGAAAATATAAGATCATCATCAGCGATTTTACCGGCCTCAACAGCTCCGCCCTCAGCATGAGCAGCCAAGAAAGCCGACTCAAAGCTCGCCAAAACTCTCGGCGCATCCGCAGCCTTAGCTTTATCAGAAGCTTCGGTAAATCTTGGAATAGCCAAAGACGCCAACACACCGATGATGACAATAACCACCATCAACTCAATAAGCGTAAACCCGCTCACCTTTTTACGTAACATACCGCCCCCTTTGTTTAGGTTAATTGGGTACCATACCCGTTAATTTTTTGACTCGTTATTCAGTCTACATTAAGATTGTATCACCACTTGACACCCATTTCAAGTCTTTTTTTGCTTTTTTTTAAAATATTTTTGCGGGGTAGGTTTTTTTGGCGTTTTTAGTATCAAAAACGCAGTTTTTTTGTAGATTTTTTAATTAAATGTTATTTTAGATTAATTTTAATTGAGGGAGAAATCGCCAAGATTAAAGAATTTCATGACTGCGGGGCAAAATGTCAGTCACTCTTCCAGATAGCATCGTGCATCATTTTGTACACTTCTTCCCACGTATAGTAACGCGTATTCGGATCTTTCATAGCTTTCTCAGCTTCTATCAATTTTTCCGCAATCTCTCTTTGAAACTCCAAATCATACTTGAGTCTCGCGTCGGCATCCGCTTCATTTATCACTCTTTCGCATTCATACTGAATATCCTCAAACGCCTCCGTGAATTTTTATCACTGTCATTACTAATACAATATGATTACGTTTTAGTATCAAGCAATTATTGGGCTCTTATATGCGTACATTTTTTGCGCAATAAAATAAATATCTATTGCAAATAATTCGTATTTTAGTTATATTGCGAATATTTTTAAATGAGGCTTAATTATGAACATAAAAATCGCCGCCGCCGGCAAAATTAAAGATAAACCGCTTTTAGAAAAAATCCGCGATTATGAGGAGAGAATCTCCCATGACGCCCGGCTTGAAATTATAGAAATTAAGGATTGCGGGGCGCAGGCCGAAGGGGAGAAATTTATTGATCTCGCGGCAAGAGACGGCTCTGCGTTTGTAGCGCTTTCCGAAGACGGTGATCAATACACGTCAACAGAATTTTCCGCGCTCTTAGAAAAATTGGGCCCCCGTATACTTTTTGTAATAGGCGGTCCCGACGGAATAAGCCCTAAAGTTAAATCACACGCACGTGTTTTACTGTCACTCTCAAAAATGACCTTTACACACGAAATGGCACGCATGTTTCTGCTTGAACAGATTTATCGTGCGATTTCTATCAAATGTAACAGGAAATATCATCGATAATAGATTGAATTATCATTTAGGAAAATTCGTCTTAAGCGACAAAAACCGCATCAGCTCTTTTTGATCTACAGTACCGGCAAGCTCACCCGCAGCCGTTACTACCATAATGCGGCTGTTACCGGTTCTGTTCATAAGCGTTAGAGCGGCCATTGCGTTTTCAGAATCTTGAACGCTGTTATCTTTTGAACAGGGCTTTGCGTATTCATCTACAATATGAGAAGGCCACTCACCGCGGGGCAGTTTTTTTACATCATCAATATTAATAAATTTAAGATTACAGTTTCCGGTTACAGGATAGAGATTAGAATTGTATTTATAGGCGTAATCTTCAATTAAATGATCTATCGTAGTAAGCGAGGGAACAGTTACAGGATGAGTCTCCAAAAAGCGTTTTACCGGCTCATTTTGAAGCGCGCCTTTCATCAAAACGTTTTCGTAAGACATGCGGGAAGCGCCTCTAATAAAAAGACCGATAAGTATCCACCAAACCCCTACAATTATGCCGCCTGTAAACACTGAAAAAATCCCGACAGCCGCAAGCGCCAAACCAAATCCCGATCCTACAGCAGAGGCTAATTTCGTAGCCTGCGTTATATCTCCCTTTAACGCCCAAATAATTGAGCGGAACACCCGTCCGCCGTCAAGAGGGTAGGCGGGAAGCATGTTAAAGCCGGCCAAAACAAGATTTATTATGCGCAGATAACTGAATATTATAAGAACAGGCCCGGCAAAGTTTAGATAACTTCCCAAAAGCAAGATTCCCCAAAAGAAAAATCCCAAAAAAATTGACGAAAGCGGGCCC
>WRCH01000080.1 GCA_009784115.1 Chitinispirillia bacterium | reverse complement strand
TGAGGATACGCTTTTAAGGTTGGATTCGGTTTGTTCCGATGATACGAAGCCGATGATCATAACAGGTGCGTCCATCGCTGAAAAGGTTAAATCATCGTTAAAAAATTATGATGATGTTGACGCTGAAATCATAAGCGAGCCAATCGGTAAAAATACCGCCCCCGCAATAGCGCTTGGCGCGGCTATCATACAAAAGAGATATGGCGACGCAGTGATGATTGTTGTCTCCGCGGATCACGCCATCTCACCCAAAGAGGCGTTTGCGGATGCGGCCAACGCGGCTGTGGAACTTGCGAAAACAGGCGGCATTGTTGTATTTGGGATAAAACCATCAAGACCTGAAACCGGTTACGGATATATTGAGACCGGCGCCTCTTTGTCATCATCAAATAACATACCGGCTTTCGTGGTTAAGAGATTTGTTGAAAAACCTGACGCGGCAAACGCCAAACGTTTTATGGAAGAGGGTACTTTTCTGTGGAACAGCGGCATGTTTGTGTGGAAAGCGTCAACCATCCTAAACGAATTCCGCGAACACATGCCTGATCTCTATCGTCAAGCGATGACAGCGGCGGAGAAAAATTTTACCGATGAAGCGATCAACGAGTTTTATAACGTCTGCGAAAAAGAGTCTATTGACTTTGGTATAATGGAAAAAGCTAAAAATGTAAGCGTCGTCGCCGGCAATTTTTCATGGGATGACCTTGGCGCGTGGGAATCACTGAGCAGAATTCACGGAGTTGACAAAAACAATAACACCGTATCCGGCCCGCTTGTTTTTGAACAGGAGTGTAACGAGACGCTTCTCATCAACAAATCATCTCTAACACTGTGCGCGGTGGGATTAGACAATGTTGCGCTTATTGCCGTGGATGACGCGGTACTTGCGATTGACCGGTCGAAGTTACCCGATCTCAAAAAATATCTTACTCAGATAAAAGAGAGTAAACAGTTTCCCGAAAAACTTTTTTGAGGGATAATCTGATGGACAATGTAAAAATTCCATCCGTAATGTTTATAGCGGGTGACCCTTCGGGTGATCACCACAGCGCGCCCATAATAAAAAAATTAGTTGAGAGATCTCCTGACATTAAAACATGGGGTATCGGCGGGCCTGCTATGGCAAAAGCCGGTTTTCAAAGTGTTTTACCGTTTGAAAAGTTCAACTGCATGGGTTATGTTGAAGTCATAAAGCATCTCCCGTTCCTCCTTGGCGCAAAAAAATCACTGATAAAACTAATGAAAACGCAAAGACCCGACGCGCTTGTATGCGTTGACTACTCCGGTTTTAATATCCCGATGATGAAAGCCGCCGCAAAGCTAAAAATCCCCGTGATATGGTATATCGCGCCGATGGTATGGGCGTGGAAGCGCAAGCGGGCGAAAATTCTCGGTGATCACGCCTCTCATATAGCGACGATCTTCCCCTTTGAAATTCCTTACTTCTCACCGTTTAAGGCGCCGGTAACTTTTGTGGGAAATCCGCTTACGGAATCGCTCCCTGCTGTCAATAGTTCAGATAAAAAATTTCCGGCAGATAAAATTTTTCGATTAGCGATTATCCCCGGCAGCAGACGTCAAGAGATAAAAAACATGCTGCCTGTTATGCTTGAAACCGTAGATATCCTCAAGAAAGAGCATCCGCAATTAAAAGTCACAATCTCCAAGTTTAAAGGGGTTGATCAGGAGTTATTTGAAGATGCTAAACAAAGAGGTATTGAACATTTCAGCGGCCCTCTATGCGATCTATTGACAAAAAGCGATCTCGCGCTTGTTACATCAGGCACAGCTTCTCTTGAAACCGCATTAATGGGAGTACCGATGGTTATTACCTACCGTACTTCAACCATATCCTATAACATCTATAAACGTTTCGTAAAGATATCTTATATCGGACTTCCAAATATTATCGCTCAAACATCAATTGTACCTGAATGTATCCAAGACGACGTAACGGCGCAAAATTTGGCTGATAAGATGAGTCGTTTTATTAAAGAACCTGCTTACTGGGAAGAGTGTGTTGCAAAGTTGAGTACACTACGTACCAAATTAGGCGAGAAAACGCCTTCTACCGAAGCCGCCAATATAATATATTCTTATATAGTATAAAACTTCATTAATCAACGGATATCGGACTATGAGACGGCGATTCATTTTTACTATTATTGTGACAACCGTCACCGCCAGTCTCGCTCAATTGCCCGACCCCTATGCCATATCTAATTTTAATATCACCGATACCACTATTATACTCGAAAGCGGCTTTGCCATAAAACGGCCCGGCACAGATACGCTTTTAAACCTTGAGTACCCGCCGCAATTTATAAAACCGGGTGAAATTGTCATGAGAAAAAAGTTTGGCCCCGATTATAAACTGTATTTGGGAGAGTTTGATACAACCGCGTTCCATATGTTCCCGCCGCTTCACACATTTGAGATACCCAAGTGGAGCAGCGCCGGACAGATTATGTGGTACAGAATTTACAGCTCCCCCGACGCGAGAAGAAATTTTGATGAGGATGTAGTGTTTTTTGACAATGAACGAATTTATCTTCAGCATCATAAAACAATCTATTATTCAAGGAATGACCAGTGGTATGCTTTAAACGCCATAAATACTACCATCTATGGGGCGTTGACTATAGAAAGCGAACCGCAGGGAGCCGACATCTATATTTACGGCAAGTCAACAGGTCTTAAAACTCCCGCGGCAATTAGAAATCTTATAGCCGGCAAATACGAAATAGAGCTCTTTTTACCCGACTATAATTTTCAGCGTAAAACCCTAATTGTAAAATCGGGAGAAGTAACGGCTGCGTCATTTGAGCTTATAAGTGATATTGAACCGCTTTTGGTGCTTGGTGAAAATCAGCATGGTGTTCTTGTGCTGCCTCAGCCTCCTATTGATTCTGTTTACATTATAAACGGCACTGCGCAAAAATCACTTAAACACTCGCTTCCGGAGGGAGAGTACCACCTGTGGTGGCGCGGCGGAGAGCTTTACAAAGACATTGACACTTTAATTAACATAGAAGCCGGGACTATGAGTTACTTTAATGTACCGTTTGTAAGGCTTGCCGGAACAGCTGTTTTTAAACTCGACCCAAGAGACGCGCTCGTGTGCATTGAAGGATTTCCATGCAAATGGGGTGAAATTTCTGAGGAGCTTCCAAGCGGCTTTCACATTGCGAGAATAAGCCGCCACGCTTACTTTCCGGAGAGGCGCAGATTTTCGGTGAGCCACGATAAAGTATCAATCGTCAGAGTAACGCTTGATTCCAACAACGACCGCGACGGCGACGGATTTCCCGATCATGTTGACAAATGCCCGGATGTGTACGGTCTTTACGATGGGTGTCCAAAGCCGACGTTTAAAAACATGGCGATGATTAAAGCGCAGGAGATTAATGAATATATAGATACTGAGCCTTTCTCATTTGCCGTTTCCGCGATGGGGCTTATTCACCGCTCGCCCACAAACAGACGGTTCGGCACCTTTTTATCATCATTTTCCGGCGGACTCACGGGCGGACTTAACAACTATCAGGGGCTTACGGTCGGCAACATCTATCAGGCCGCCTACAGAGGGCTTATCGGACAAATTGAGCTTGGACAGTGGTCTTCCGGCATAAAATTCAAGCGGTCCGATACTTTGACAATAAATACTAAAAATGATACGTATCAAGTATGGTACGACTCGCTTTGGGGTGTTAACCCCGCGATTTATATTCCAAGCACCGCGCTGTCGGGCGGCTTTAAATACCGGCAAAATAATTACTCCATATCCTATAGCCTCGGACATCAGTGGGAGACTATTATGATAGATGATATTGAGCGGGTCTCAGACCGGCAATTTACAAGGATTGATTTCTGCAACAACTGGTGGTTTCACGAGCTTATGGTTGAATGGGATCTTTATACAGACACATTTTTTACGCCTGCGCTCTATGCGAAATTTAAATTTCCATTTACCTCCACGGCGCGCACAAGGTGGCATGTTATAAATTTAGGGATTAACATGCGTTTCAGGCCGTCAAACTGGAAACCCATATAAAGAGGAGAGGCGCATTTTGATAACAAATCGTCTGAAGTTTTTGCGGATCGCCGCGGCCGCGGCGGCAGTCATTATTTTGTATAGCTGCGGCGGCGGTTTTGGTACAGACAGCTGGGAGGCTCAAGAGCTTGAGAATGCGGTTTTTGGGCCTGATTCCTTGAGGAGACGGTAATGAAAAAAGATATAAAGTATCTCAACGGCAAAAAATGCGCAAACGTACCAATAACAATGGTCACTGCTTACGATTTTCCCACCGCGCAGATTATTGATGAGGCGGGGATTGACAGCGTTTTAGTGGGCGACAGCGTTGGAACGAATTATCTTGGGCTTACAAGTGAGCGTGAAGTGACTATAGGTGATATGCTACATCACGCAAAGGCTGTGAGACGCGGGGTCACAGACGCTTTTTTAATTGTTGATCTGCCCTTTGGATGCGTTGATACTTTAGAGATCGCTCTTGAAAGTTCGCGGCTTCTTACAGAGGCAGGGGCGGATTGCGTTAAGATTGAGGGATGGGGTGAAAAGGCTGATATTGTAAGAGGTTTGGTTGACAATGATTATAAGGTTTGCGCTCATATCGGTTATAATCCGCAGATCCATGATAAGCCCGCAGTGTTTGGCAAAGATCGTGATCAGGCAAAAGAGCTGCTTGACGGCGCTTTACTTTTAGAAAAAGCCGGCGCCTCGCTTATAGTACTTGAAATGGTACCTGTACTGCTTGCGGAAGAGATAAGCTCTTCTCTGAAAATCCCAACCATAGGAATAGGAAGCGGCAACGGGTGCGGCGGTCAGGTTTTAGTGATTAATGATCTTTTAGGATTATCCCCAAAATTATTCAAGCATGTACGCAGGTTTGCGAATCTGCGTGAGACGCTGCTTGATTCTTTTAGGGAGTACATCAGCACTGTGGAGAAGAGGGAATTTCCTGCTGCCTGACTCCGCCATCACAGACACTATCTCCCTCTTACCATCCAAAATGAAAAAAAGGCCGCCTCAATCTGAGACGGCCCCCAACATAATGTTACTCCGGCAGTTAAACACCGCAACCTCCGGCACATCGACTGCACGAACCATCGTGAGGCCGCTGTACCGGAGGTTGCGACATTTAACTGCCACCTTAATACATTATTATTTAAAGACAAAACTTATTTAATAATCGCGCGCTTCTTATTCCAATAAACCAAAATATAACTCGCGATAAAGAGCGTTGAGTATCCGCCCGCTGTAAATCCTACCAAGAGCGCAAGCGAGAAGTCTTTGATCGAATCGCTTCCAAGTACGTAAACCGCCGCTACTGTAAAGAGCGTTGTTACTGTAGTGATAACCGTACGGGTAAGAGTTTGGTTGAGACTGTGATTCACGATATCCGCAAAATCTCTCCCCTTAAGCCCGCCCTTGCTGTTCTCGCGGATACGGTCGAAAACGACGATCGTACTGTTGAGCGAATATCCTATAATCGTAAGCATCGCCGCGATAAAGGGAAGCGATAACTCAATGTCAAAGAGCGCAAAAATTCCAAGCGTGATAAGCGTATCGTGAGTAAGCGGGATAATCGCCGCAAGACCAAACGGTAAATTGAAGCGGATTCCGATGTAAATCAATATTGATATGAGCGCTAATATCGCGGTGATAAACGCGTCGCGTTTAAGCTCGCCCCCGATTTTCGGCCCCACCTCGTCTACAGCGAGAACTGTGAAACTGTTGTTGGGCAGAGTCTCCTCAAGAGCCTCTTTGAGCTTATCACTTACGCTCACGCCCTCAGGCATGTCGCGCACTGTAATCTGTATCTCATTATTATCGGCAAGACCGATAGTTTTGATCTCAGGCTGACCGTAACCCAAACTGCCGACAGAGTTTCTGATAGCGGTGAGATCATCGCGCACCGGCTGATCAAACTTCATGTGCACAGTGGTACCGCCGGCAAAGTCAATTGACATATTAAATCCGCCGCGGGCGATAAGCACTACAAGAGAAACCAACATGAACCCCAATGAAAGCCCTATCACGAGCTTGCTATGGCGCAGAAAGTTAAATTTCGTATTCTTGAAAAGCTGCATCTGTTTAATTTCCTTTTCTAACTTTTTTCACTATGATCATCATAGAATAATTGCGACTTTTTTACTGAAACAATATTATTACAAGTACAGACAGGGCAAGCCCTGTCTCTTATTACTAAATACTCAATTTTGCTTTCTTCTGAAACATGGACGTCATAATGAGCTTTGCCACAAAGAGCGCCGTAAAGAGAGACGCGCTTATACCGAAAATAAGTGTTATGGCAAATCCGCGGATCGGGCCTGTTCCCTTCCATAGCAATATGAACGCGACAAACAGCGTCGTTATGTTCGAGTCAAGAATTGTTGACAGAGCGTTGGAGTATCCCGAGTCGATAGAACTTCGCACCGTCTTCCCAAGCGCCGCTTCTTCCTTGATACGTTCAAAGATAATAACATTCGCGTCGATACCCATACCTACAAGCAAGATAAGACCTGCTATACCGGGAAGAGTAAGCGTCGCGTTGACAGCCGCCATTACAGCAAGCACAACCGCGATATTCAGCGCAAGAGCAAACAGCGCGATAAGACCGCTGAATTTATAGTAGACAAGCATGAATACTACAATAAAAGCTGTTCCGATAGCGCCCGCGAGAAGTCCCTTTTGAATAGCGTCCTGACCGAGTGACGGGCCGACCGTACGCTCTTCAATAATGTGCACAGGAGCGGGGAGCGCGCCTGCGCGAAGGATAATAGCGAGAGCCTTAGCCTCTTCAAGCGTGTAGCTTCCGGTGATCTCAGCGCGTCCGCCGGCTATTCTTGATACGATACGCGGAGCCGAGTAAACAGTTCCGTCAAGCACAATCGCAAGCTGTTTGTTGATGTTAGCGCCTGTAACTCTTGTAAAGTCACGCGCGCCTTTTGCGTTCATCTCAATGTCAACCTTGGCCTTACCCGCGTTGCGTCCGCTCTGGTCGATAGTGGCCGAAGCGTTTTTGATCACACTGCCGCGCATTTCAGGTGTTGCTTTGAGATAGTATAAAAATTTATAAGTTACGTTGGAGCCTCTTTCAGGCGTGATAGTTTCATTGCTCCACAGGAATACATTACCGCCCAAACCGGCACGGTCAAGCGCTCTTCTCACATCGTCGCGCTGGAGGATCGCGTCAACTCTTCTAACATCTTCCTGTCTTACAACAAGCGCCTCGCCGTAGTATCCGGTAAGCGCGCGAAATGAGGTGACTGCCGCGGCAGTTTCGCTGCTTTCGCCTTCAGCCTGCGCGGTCTCGGTATCGGCAGCCGATTCGCTTCCGCCAAAGAGCCTGTCGGCGAGTTCGCTTTTCTCTCTTTCGCGCGCGTCTTCAGCTTCATCTTCTGCGCCCCCAGCCGCTTCTGTTGTGTCGGCCCTGCCGCTTACGGTATTCTCAATGACTGTTATCGCGCGTTCGCGCATCGCTTCGTCGCGAACCAAATTAAACTCAAGCTGAGCGGTCTTGCCGATGATCTCTTTAGCAACCTTCTCATCTTTAATACCGGGAAGCTCAACAATGATTCTGTCGCGTCCCTGCTTCTGCAGCACAGGTTCAGCTACGCCAAGCTGGTTGATACGGTTTTCGATAATGGCGTAAGCTCTGTCGATAACGTCTTTGTCGTTAGCGTCAAGTTTTGAGCGGTCGATCTCAAGCACAAGACGCATACCACCCTGCAAATCGAGGCCAAGGTTGAGAATACGTTTGAGCGAGGCGGGGTTGTCTCTGCGGATCTGCTCCTGTTCATATTCCGACTTGCTGTAGAATTGAAACGATGGTATAAGCAGAACCACAGTCACTGCGATAACGGCAAAGAGAATGCCGAAACGTAAACCTACATTTTTCATAATGCTACAAACCTTTCTCTGGGTTAGACCCATCACAACAGTGTTTATCTGTTGACAGATCTATAAAGCGTACGCAATAGCGCATCAATTAAAAATAATACAGTCACACAAAATACATTATATTGGTGAGTTCACGCAACTTTTAGTGAGTCTTCCAAAATTCGCTTGGGGTTGAGATTTATTTAAAAGATAAAAAAGATGAAAGATTAATGCCGCAGATCAAGCTGTTTCAGTAATACATTATGTTATGCTCATACGGCGGGAGTTTTTCTGAATCTTATATTTTTAACCATACCGCCCCAGCTCTTAACCCATGCTAAAAATTCGCCGGATTTATAAACGCGTAGTTTAAGTACCACGCAATCTTCTTTCGTCTCAATAATTTGCGAATTGTGCCACATACGTTCGCGGATTTAATAATACAAGCAATTTTGAGACAAAAGTCAATCCCAAAAAACTTCAACGGGTTACGCATCTCACCGAAAGCAAAAGCATCTTAGCACTGCTTTCTTTGCCTACATTGTCACTGCCGTAGTGCATGCTTCGGCTCCAAGCGCGGCTCACATCGTCCTCCGAAGCGCTCCACCAGTAGCCAACACTGCCAATGCCCCCGCCGTAACTGCCGCCGGGTAAAGCCGAAAATCCGTGAGCGTCTGTACCATTGCCGTTATTGTTCCAACCGCTCGCAGACTTCAGCTCCATTCCCGCTGTTTGCGCTCCGCCCGCAAAATTTACCAATGTATCCCACTGCGCGTCACTTGGCAGATGCCAGCCGTCCGGACAGGCTCTCATCGCCGATCTCCATGTGTATAAACGGCCGTACTCCTGACAATTGGAAAGCCTGCTGCCGTAACACGGGTCGTTATCTGTTTGATAGTTTAGATTTTGAGCCATCCACCTTTCATTACCTATCATTACCGTGTGATAACGCTGGCCGTCACGGTCAATTAGCGTATTTCCCGACATTCGCGCGCTTCCAATTTCCGGTACCTCCGTGCAAGCACACAAGAACAGCATCAATAGCCACCCGGGGTGAAAAACAGACGCAATATTTAACCGTGATATCAATAAGTCAACCAATTGTAACCCTTCAGTAAAATATGTAAACGAATATTCCTGATGACAAAACGGACGCGCCGATGATATATGCGGCATTTCGGTTCTTCGCGGATTTTTTTGCCGCGTTATATCTTGCCGGAGTGTAATTAGCCGACTGAACGTTTCTTTGTACACTTTGCTCTTCGTTAACGCCATACACAAGTACGCCGACGCCTAAAGCGGTAAGACCTGTTCCTATCCAAAAAGAGGTTTTTATAGCTTCTTTGCCGCTTATTCCGGCAGGGTGCGGCGCATTAACGGAGAGCACGGGCGCGGCAAATTCGCCGAACATCTTTTTAACTACCTGATCCGCAACCTGTTCAAGATCGTTAAGCGACCTTAGGTTGCTTCCGGATTCACCGATAAAGGCGATTTCAGCTGTTTCAACATTGACTACGCGCGCTGAGATCTGAAAAGCGCCAAGCACCGGCGTAATGTTAGCAATGCAAACGAACTTAACGCCGAACTGGCGGCCTAACGCGCTGATTTGACTGTCATCTATCGCACCGCTGCGCTGTTTTATCTGTTCCTTTTCTATCTCGGCCAAAAAAGAGTCGGAGCGTTCTATGCCGTTGTAACGGCCGCTGTTAACAAGAGAAGCGAGCAGCCTTGTGCCAAGTGCGTTCTTTGTGTTATTGCTGACGCCATCGCCGATAACATAAACCGCAATTCGCGGCAGCTCTTGGGCAGACGCTGCCGCGGTTATGCAGAGTGCAGTTAAAATAAATATGAGTTTTTTCATATCATTCTAACTAAAACCTCCATCCGATAGAGCTTGCGATACGCGGACCGCTCGCGAGTAAAAGCTCCATGGCGTCAACAATATCTTCCATGATAGGACCTACTTCGGTATCGCCGTCTAACACCCCTTCTCTTTTGAGCACGTCAATTAATGTACGGGAGTATGAATTGCCAAGACCGATGGCTATATGATACCCAAAAGACGTCTCCCAAACAAATCCGCCGCGCGGGCCGCCAAATTCCGACTTCAGGCCAAATACCGGTCCAAGTTTAATGTAGTTACGCCACGGTTTTACTGAAATAATATGGGAAAGAGAGTCGGTGCGCAATCCTCTCTCCAAAATATCACCGGTATTTTGGTCACGAACATCATATACTACTTCACGGTTTAGATTCATGTTTGCTTTTAAATCATAACCTACCCTCATGCCGCCAAAACCCAGTATGCCGCTAACATAGAACGAGTTAGTTGGGTAATAGCGAGCCTGTGCCTCAAGTGTCCAAGTATTGAAAAGCATTGTTTCTGAATAATAAACATCTTTAAGAGAGGCAGTCCATGAACTTGTTACGACGTGATACACATCATTATCTTCATATAAAATTTCACCGCGGGATATTGAGACGCTGATTAGTTCCGGATTGTCCATCGTCAAATTTAATTTCCCCTGTGCATAATCAAATCTCCCTACCAAACCAAATTTTTCATTGATCCGTCGCTCATACTGCGTACCTATGCCAAAGCCCGAATAATTTGGGCTCCAATCATCATGAAATAATTTTTCCAATAATTCACCTGCCTGCGAGAAACCCATGTGCATAACAAACGGAGCGATATCTACAGTAATCGTGTTCTTAGCCAAACGCGATGCGGCTTTCGCAGGAAGTATTTCCTGCGGCTGTTCCAAAACAACATACTCCTCAAATTCCCCCTCTTCCGCCAACTCCGCAACCGGTTCCGGTTCCTCTGACTTAGGTTGTGCCTCCTGCTCCGCAACCCGTTCCCATCCCTCCGACTCCGATTCTTCCGACAGCTCCGACGCTTGTTGTTCTTCTGTCAACTCCAATTCCTCCGGCTGCTCAACAGCCTGTTCGGGCCCCGCCGATACATGCTCCGCTTCCGTTAATACTGTTTCCGGCGGTTGTTCCGCCGGAAACTCATCTTGCGCCAAAGCCGCCGTGCTTAACACAATAACAACAGAAAAAAATGCTTTTACCATCAACATCTTAAAGTTAACCCAAATCCCGCTGCTTCTGTTCATACCAACTGCCTCTCCTTTGAAAGTTATATATATAATCCCAATTCAACAGCCGCTACTCTTCAAGCCAAAACAGATATTCAAACGGTTTGTTATAAATTTGAAGCAATGCCATAATCTCAGACATTAAGAACTTTCCAGATTCTTTTCGCAAGCAATACTCCTGTTGACTCATTCCCAGCTTTTCGGCAATGTATTTATTGGAATGTCCGTTACGTGCTTGCTCAATCTCCAAATTGGGAAACATCCCTATCAGCTTCGCCCTTGTAATTAATGTATCGTTAATTATTGTAAAATATATTATTTAAATATTAACAAATCAACAATTTTTTAAAAATACTAAAATATCTTCAATTTTAATAGGTTTGATATTGTGAAGAAAAAAAGTAATTTTAAAAGAAAGGATGCCAATAATGGATTCATTAGGTGAACGAATAGTATACTACCGAAAAAGAGTAAATCTACGCCAAAAGGATTTGGCTGCCGCAGTTGGAATATCGCCGTCCGTTCTTAATTATTATGAGAAGGACAAGCGTGAACCTACAGCTTTGGTACTGGCAAACCTTGCGGAAGCGCTGAATGTAACAGGCGACGCGCTTTTGGGTTTGGAGCATCCTGATCTTGTTGCCCAAAACAAAAACGAGTTTCAAACACTACACGCGATTCGTAACTTGAATCGTCTTGGACAAAAGATAGCATTAGATTTTATAACAAGTTTGGCGAAGGCTCCAAAATATAGCGAAAAGGAATCGTTGTAAACGCCTAACGCTTACATATCTGCTGTTCCACCAATTATAAACCTATTGCAAAATTCAAAAATATCGTTTATATTTATTAAACTTTCCAAGTTTCACGCAATTTTTACTCTCGTCAGTTTTTCTCATTTTCCGGTATTAAATATGGGACGGAGCTGCGCAATTTTGAACATGCTCAGAACGCGTACGAAATAAATGCAACTCCCCAATTTATAAAACGCCTTTGAGAATATCAGCAGGCTTCATCTCCATTTTTGAAAACGCGAATAGTTTTTTCCCTAAATCTTTGAACGAAGCGCCTATATGATAAACGGTATCGTCAAAATGCAAAATTATATAACAATAAACAGTGCACGTTTTTTTGTGCACTGGATACCTTACATTTAAGAAATGGAATGACAATTATCAAAAACCGGTCGTGAATATTTTTTACTTCACTAACCGTTATTTGTTCGTATTGCTGACGGTGCTTTGTTATGCTCAGTTGTAATTTTTCTGTGAATTTTTGTGCATAAATATGAGCTGTTACTTTTGGCTTACGGTCTGATAACATAACTAAAACGCTTTCGTCCGCATAGTTATCTATATTTCGGGGACGGAGTTCACTTAATTTCATTTCAAGAATATACGTTTCAGTAGCGTAAAGAGCAATTTAGCTTGAATTTTTTTGTTTAAGCCGATGTGAAACAAACGGAACCCCGCTATGTTCACCATGCAAGAGTTTTCTAAAAAAACTTTTGTCCGACTTTCTTTTTTTGTTTCTTTTTAGATAATACACTCCTTCATCTTTTAAATAAATAGATTTTCAACAAACC
>WRCH01000079.1 GCA_009784115.1 Chitinispirillia bacterium | reverse complement strand
GCGTAGTCAAATGAAACTATCATGCGTTCACTCATGACTTCCCCTTTGCTTTTGGGATTTGCGGCTATCATTTTCACCCCTCCTGTTCACAGTTATACGTTTCGCCCGTTGTAATTGATCTTTTTTGAGAACCGAAAACGCAAAATTATACAATAATAAACAACGCACGTCTTTTTGTGCGTTGGATTCCTTACGTTTAAAGAAC
Organism: Chitinispirillia bacterium; assembly: GCA_009784115.1. Lineage (GTDB taxonomy): Bacteria > Fibrobacterota > Chitinivibrionia > Chitinivibrionales > Chitinispirillaceae > WRCH01. The sequence continues at coordinate 12,561 of WRCH01000079.1, read as the reverse complement.
GTAAGTGAAAACATGGGAAGTGAGAAATGAAAGAGACGTTTCCTAATTTAGTTTGAAAATAATATTTGTTGGGTATTGCGGGCAACTGGTTTTTTAGCCGGGTAGCGGACTTGCTTTTATTGCATTTTTGCTAAATCAGACGCAGTTGGCGCGGTAACGATGTTATGTTTATCTGCTCCCACTTCCATCACAACTTCCCAATCTCCCAATGCAGTCAACTTAGGGAAATTCGCACCCCTTTAGGGGTGCAAGAGTGTAACCGGGGGCTTTAGCCCCTGGGAAGCAGAGGATGGTGGGGGCGCCGATACGCGCCGCAATCCCCAGGGCTGACCGTGTTTATCGAGGCGAAGCCAACCCCTGGGTTACAATCTAAGCTCCCCTAAAGGGGCGCGGGAAACGGAGAAACATATAGAGGAATCCTTAAGTTGACTGCATTGCCCAATCTCCTCCCTGCCAAGTTTGGTAAACCTCACAATTTTTGAATGCGAACGAATTGTTGCAAGAGTGTAGACAAAATATTAAGCTATGAGAATAAGCGGATTCAGTGAAAAGTTTACGTATTTTACGCTATCAAGAACAAGCAAAAATTATACTTATTAACTAAACGAATCTAAAAAGCAAGACTGTGTAAAAAAATGTGTACGGGGGCCTTTATTGTTGACAACTGGATTTTTTAGTGACGTACCTAACTTGTACAAGTTTTTAAATTGTTGTATCTAATTGAGTATTAATGCGTTGCCTCAGTACCTCTGCTCATGGAATGAATTATTTTTAACAACACATATTTCTATCTCTGTAACTGATCACAAAGGACCGATTAAGATGAAAAATTACAAGTTTGAAACGATGCAGCTTCATGTTGGACAAGAAACTCCCGACCCAACAACCGGTTCGCGCGCTGTTCCGATTTACGCGACGACCGCTTATGTATTCGAAAACTGCGCTCAGGCTGCGGGCAGGTTTATGCTGACCGAGGGCGGGAATATCTATACAAGACTAATGAATCCAACCACCGACGTCTTAGAGCAGCGCACTGCTGCGCTTGAGGGCGGAGTTGCCGCGATAGCCACAGCCTCCGGTATGTCGGCGCTGGCTTACGCGGTACAAAACATTGCGGTTGCGGGTCATAATATCGTATCAGACAAGCATATATACGGCGGATCGTACAATTTACTTACGCACACACTGCCGGACTGCGGGATCACCACTAAGTTTGTTGAAGGCAGCGACCCGAAAAACTTTAAGGACGCAATTGATGAAAATACAAGAGCAATATTTGTTGAGATGCTCAGCAACCCCAACTCGGCAATTATAGACGTAGAGGCAATCGCCGAAATCGCTCATGACGCCGGTATCCCGCTCATTGTAGATAACACGTTTGCAACACCGTTCTACTTCCGCCCTATTGAGCACGGGGCCGATATTGTTATCCATTCGGCAACCAAGTTCTTAGGCGGCCACGGTACGGTTATAGGCGGTGTGATTGTTGACGGAGGAAAATTTGACTGGAAGCAGAATGATAAATTCCCCGGGCTTACAAAACCTACCGCAAGTTATCATGGAGTTGTGATGACTGATTTAGCGGGACCGGCTGCGTTTGCAGTGAAAATCAGAGTTACACTAATGAGAGACACCGGCGCAGCAATCAGCCCGTTTAATTCATTTTTACTTTTACAGGGATTAGAAACGCTGTCACTGCGTATGGAACGGCACACGCAGAACACATTGAAAGTAATTGAGTTTTTGTCAAAGCACCCTAAAGTGGAGAGCGTCAACCATCCATCAATAAAAACGCGGCATGACAACGCGCTGTATCAGCGGTATTATCCAAACGGCGCGGGGGCGATATTTACATTTAATGTAAAGGGCGGACTTGAAGAGGCGAGACGTTTCTGTGAAGCGCTGAAACTCTTCTCCTTAGTGGCCAATGTCGGAGACGCGAAATCACTTGTTACTCATCCCGCAAGCATGACTCACTCTCAGCTCAATGCAAAAGAGATGGCCGAACAGGATATCAAACCCAACACGATCCGGTTGTCAATTGGTATAGAGCATATTGATGATATTATCGGGGATTTGGAGCAAGCGTTTTCATAATTCACGCCGGGATAGCTCAGTTGGGTGATAGTGACATTAACTCCACATTCAACACTCCACCCTAATTAATCGTACTCTTTATTGAGGGCGGGGATAAACCTGACTCTCAATAATTTTATTTTCAGTACAAGGGAGGTCATTATGTATCCGGCAATTAGAAGAGGCGGGCCGTTGGCTAACTTTAGAACTATGCTTGATGATTTTTTTAATGAACCGTTTTTCGCTACAGCTTCTGAAGCGGGAAAGGCTTACTGGCCGCGGATGGATATTGTAGAAGACAAAGAGAGATTCTTGGTACGCGCGGATCTGCCGGGGATTAATAAGGATGATATTAATGTCTCGATAGAGGGCGATATGCTAACTATATCCGGTGAGAAGATTGACGACAGCAAGAAAATGGAAGGTGCGTACTGCCATATAGAACGCGCCTGCGGCGCATTTTCGCGCACGTTTACTCTTCCGGAAAATATTGACAGAGACAAAGTGGAAGCGAACTTTAAAAATGGTGTTTTAGAGCTCTCGCTTCTTAAGACCGGGGAAGAGAAGAGACGGGCTAAGGCTATTGAGATTAAGTAAAAAGAGAGATTTTAAAGGGGGGGCAACCCCCCTGTCTCCAGCCAAAAAATTAAACTTGACAAAATCAGTGATTTCGGATTAGAGCAATTCGGCGCGTCTTCACGCAGATTGACTTTTCCTGCCATATTGGTTATATTATTGATGAGAGATATACTGGTGTACGGCATAAATTGGCACTGTGCCGCTAAGCAACCTCACGGCCCTACGTGCAGTTGCGTGCAGCACAGTGCCAATTTATGCCGTGATTCAGTATATCAACACAATTTATCCGATGGGTGCGTATGAAAAAGTTTATACTCATTGTTTTATTTGCGGCGCTTGCCGTGATGTTTGGCTGTGCGGAAGAAAACATCATTAATGTTAAAGATTACGGCGAAGATATCTCTTCAGAGATCGAAGATATCCCAGCCGTTTCGGAGAATAGTCCGCTGCCGCGTTTTGTCTTGCCGTCCGCGCCGAATTTTGGCAGCAACGTCACAGTTCATGATCCTTCGATTTTTAAGGACGATGACGGAACGTACTATACGTTTGGTTCCCATTTCGCTATCGCATCGTCCGCAAATCTTATGAGATGGACTCAAGTCGCAAACGACAATCAACCCCATCGAACATTTGGCGGCACAAGCGCGGCGAATTCACCGTGGCGAACAGTTCTTGCCGATGCTTTCGCCCACGTAGGGAACGGCAGTGACGGCAATCCGCCGGGGAGCACTTGGGCGCCGGATGTTATAAAACTTAACGGCAGATATTATTTGTATTACTCACTGTCAACTTGGGGATCGAACAGATCTTACATCGGCAGGGTTGAGGCGGCAAGTGTTACCGGCCCGTACTCTAACTCGGCAGAGGTCATAAGAACCCCCGCTCCCGGCGTATCGGGAGGGGCGCCTAACGCTATTGACCCGGCGCTTTTCTATGACAAAAACAGAAGACTTTGGATGACCTACGGATCGTTCTTTGCCGGTATATACATACTGGAATTAGAAACATCCGGCAGCCGGATAGGACTTCCCAGGGCAGGACAGGGAGCCTACGGCACACGCATTCACATAGGCAGAGACGGACCGGAGGGGCCTTATATTTTCTACAATCCTGACACGGACTATTATTACCTTATGGTAACACACGGATCACTGAGCACAGACTACAATATGCGAGTCACACGAAGCAGAAATCCCGACGGGCCCTATGTTGACATACTTGGCCGGAATGTGGCTGCCGTCAACGCGAATAGCGCCCACTTGGTTGGGAATAAACTCGCCGGCAATTACAGATTCGAGGGCGCGCCGCGGGGCTACGCCGCGCTCGGACACAACTCCATCTTAGTTGAAAATGGCAAGTATTTGAATATCTACCATACACGTTACCAATCAGGAGAAACCGGAGTAACAGGCAACCATAATCAGTTTGTCAATCAAATGTTCTTTACCGACGATGGCTGGCCGGTTATGGCCCCCAACCGCTACGCGGGAGAACGGGCAGGCAGAGTGGAGCCTATAGACGTAATTGGAGAGTATGACCTTCTCGTGCATACAGACGTAAGAAATACCGTGGCGTTCGCAGTGTCCGGCCTGTACAGTTTCTACTCAGACGGCAGTGTAAGAATTGGCCCCTACTCCGGCGAGACCACAAGCATAAGGGAGACCCCGCGTGAAATCCCTCAGGGCGTAATGCCGAGCAACATGGTAGTGGGCGAATGGGTTCTCAAAGGAGATTATCATTTTGCCGTGACGATTGAAAGTGTCACCTACAACGGGGTTATGGTACCGCAATACAATAATGACAGAGGATACGCAGAGTTATCGTTTACCGGAGTTTCACCGCAGGGCGTGAGTATGTGGGCTAATAAAAGACCGAGGCTGTAATGTCATGTGGTATTCTCTGTATCCGCAGGATAGGGAGATTACCCAAAGCAGCGAAGCGCCTCTTCCATATCCTGCGCCTGTTTTATAAAGCGGTCAAACGATGTTGTTTTGAGGGCGACCATTACATATCCTGTCGCTCCTACAAGAACAAATGTACCGCCAAGTTCTTCGCATTGTAAATGGAAACGCACGATCATACTTAACCCGCAGGAATAAATATTTGATACAGAAGAGAGATCAAGAATAACGTTGTTCTTCTCGTCTTTTTTGAGTTTGTCGGCAACTTTGCCCAGCGCGGAGCTTCTTATCGTGTTGAGCGTTCCGCGGCATTCTATAATTACATTCTCATGCTCATCAAATTTAACCGTGATACTCTGCTCATTCATAGCCGCGTAATAGGGGCAATGGTCGCACTTTATCTGATCGTTTGAACACTCCCCTACACTTCCTTTTTTAAGAACCCAGCAGGAGATGTTCTCCATATCGTTTATATTGTTTTGAAAATTTTTGTATACAAAACAACTCTTTTGCTGCTCTTTACCGCATCCTGTAATCTCGTAGCACTTCATTTTTTACTCCCTGACAATCGTGGGTTAAAACCCCCGGCCACAATCTTGTACCCCTAAAAAGGGGTACGGAAAATGCAAAATTTTCAATCAATAAACAGAAAATATTATTACCATCTTAAAAATTTAGTTAAAAAAGTTTCGATAGAATCGCAGGCACCGCCTGTTCAACCCGTAAAATTCTACTGCCAAATGATACCGTTATGCACCCCTGTTTTTCAAGTAAATTAATTTCAAATGGAATAAATCCCCCCTCGGGGCCAATAACTAAAACTACTTTTTGTTTATCCTCAGCCGCAACCATCATACTAAAGGATGGCGCGTAAGGATGAGCGATTATAGCTTTTGCGTCCCGCGAAATTAATGGCAATTCGTCCTCAACAAACGGCCTGAACAGTTTACGGATATGAATCTCAGGAAGTATTGTATCGCACGACTGTTCAAGCGCGAGTATAGAGAGCTTGTGAAGATACTCCGAAGAGAGTACCGGAGAACTCCAGTAACTTTTTTCTACACGATAGCTTCCAATTATAAAAATACGCTTTACGCCCATAGCAACCGCCGCTTCAAGCGACCGTTTTAATGTTTTGGGTCTTGGCAGCGCTATTACAAGAGTACACGGCAGCGCTTCGGGCGGCGTAGAATTAAAATCTACAGCAAGTACACACTCCTTATCATTAAAACACTCTACCGTACCGATTCCCATCTGTCCATTAACAAGACCTATTTTGAGCGTATCGCCCTGCTTCACATTTAAAACGTTATAAAGATGCTCCAAACGCCTGTCGGTTATGACAGCGCGGTTGTCACCGGTAAAATCTGATTCTGACAGTAAAACAATATTCATAGCGCAAAACTACTTTGTCCGTTTGTTATACCAATCCACCGATAAATTTTGCACTGTGCCGCGAAGTAACAGAGCCGGCCCTACGTGCAGCTGCGTGCGGCGCAGTGTAAGATTTCGGTGCCGCAGTATATTGATCTCTCAGATAAATATTGAAATCATCACCTTTGTTAATATAATTGCTCACCGCACCGTCTGTAAAAAAGTTTTTTATGGAAAAATACAGGTAATTATTGTAAAATATATAGATATCTTTCCAAAAAAATATATCGCCTGACTGTGTTTATAGTAATAATACAGATTATTATAATTTGGATTATTACTAAAAGATGTCCACACTGTAAACAAAAGGATTTACGGCTATGAAAAAAATCTGTCTCGCAATCTGCCTCTTAGCTTTATCGGCACAAGTTATGATGTCAAACGCCCAAACGCTTTCTCCTGAATTCAAATGGGGCAATGTGGCTATCGGCGGCGGCGGATTTGTATCGGCCATCATCGCTGATCCTTTGGAACGCAATCTTTTTTACGCGCGTACAGACGTTGGCGGCGCGTACCGGTGGGATCATGGAGCCTCTAAATGGATATCCATGATGGACTGGGTGAGCATAGAGGAGCGCGGACTCTTGGGGATTGAAGCGATTGCAGTTGACCCCAAAACGCCCGGCAAAGTGTACATGGTTGCGGGAACGTCATACTGGAATGACGGGCGCAGCGCGTTTTTACGCTCTTCGGACAGAGGGGTTACGTGGGAAGTGTTTTACACGTGGGATCCGCAAGGAGTAAAAGGGCCCGCGGCTTCAAGTTTCGGCGTGCACGGCAATGGCATGGGGCGCGGTAACGGCGAGGCGCTGGCGGTTGATCCCAATGACCCCGATATAATGTTTTACGGTTCAAAAAACAGAGGGCTTTTCAAGTCAACAAACAATGGCAGAACGTGGAATCACGTGCCGGGATTCACGACAGCGGCGGGATCTGATACTACTTGGAACGGTTCAGGATTCTCATTTGTCGCGTTTGCGCCGGGCAGTTCAAGCATTATGTACGCGGGATTTTTGCGCGGGAACAATAATGTCTTTCAGTCGGCAGACGGCGGTACAACGTGGTCTGTTATCCCTAACCGCCCAAGACCCGCAACCCGCGGCGGATACATACCGCCGCTTATGCCGCAGCGCATTGCCATCACCCCGAATAACTCCGCAATCTACATAACATTCGCAGACGGCGCGGGGCCGCACACGATGAAGTGGGACGAGGGCTGGGGACCTATCAGTGAACTGTTCGGCCGCGGAGCAGTCCTCAAATACGAACCGGGCAGCGGAACGTGGACAAACGTGTCACCTCAAAACTTTGTTGATTTTCGTTTTGATGATCCCTCCGACAACACCAATTACGACAACCCCGACGAGTACCTTCCCCCTTACGGCGGCATCTCCATGAATCCGCAAAATCCGCTTGAAATAGTCGTGTCGCATCTTGGATACTGGGGTACGCAGTGGTGGGTGCCGGGCGGTGACAATGGCTCTGATCAATGGGGTTCCAACATATATTATACAGATGACGGCGGTGAAACTTGGACGCCCACGTTCCCGCGCTGGTATCCGATGCCATCTATCAACATATTCAGTGAGAACGGTATCGGTTGGATGCGCAACAGCTCTATCCACTGGTCGGGCAGTATTCTGTTTGATCCGTTTGATTCCAATAACTTGTGGGTGACATCCGGCAACGGTATCTTTGCCACTTCCAATATCAAGGATAATTATATTGACGATACCACAAGCTGGCAGCCGGAATTAGTGCAAAGAACCCTTTGGAGAGTGATGTCGCACGGCATTGAAGAGACAGTGCCTATAGACGTGGTCAGCGTTCCGGGCGGACCGCTTGTGTCTGTTATTCTTGATTATGATGGATTTCGGCACAATGATATAACACAATTTCCAAGTAACCGCCACATGGTAAGCGGTCTTGATCACAGGGGCGGAGCCGCTTTGGGGCACAATATCGCGCTTGCGTATGCGCCTAAAGCGGGTCGGTTAGTGAAAGTCTCAGACAACCGCGTTTTTGAGGGTCAGCATAATAATATCCCCTACTGGCCGGTACAGTTTTCAAGTGACACCGGGCGTACGTGGACTGTTACAGCCTATCAAAACAACGCCAACCACAACCTCCCCGGCGCGGAGGGCGTCTCCATATCAACGGATGGGCAGGTAGTGCTTTGGACGCCGGACGCGGAATGGGGCAACAATCAGCGCCCTGTGCAGCGCCTCGAAAACTCCATGTGGAGTGTAGTCAGCGGTATTAACGGTTCATACACAGCCGGCGATCCTGAAAACGCAAATGTGTTCTACGCGTACAACCGCTGGTCGGGGAAATTCTTTAGAAGCGAAGACAAGGGCGCGACGTTTACGGAAAGCTCAACACCCGGTGAGAGCGGATTCAAAAAATTCCGCTTAGTCCCAAATAAAGAGGGTGATGTTTGGCTTCCGCTGGGGGATGGCGGCTTGGTACGGTCAACAGACGGCGGAGCAACTTTCACGAGCATCGCCACTGTTCCCTATTGTGAAGCGGTAGGCTTCGGCAAAGCCGCACCGGACAAAGATTTCCCTACAGTATTTGTCTACGGTACGATAGGCGGCACAACCGGCGTGTTCATGTCAATTGACGAAGGAGCAAACTGGTGGCGAGTCAATGATGACAAACATCAGTACGGCGGTCTTGCCAACGGCGAGTTTGTCGTAGGCGACATGAACGTTTACGGACGTGTATACATGAGCACGGCAGGACGCGGCATAGTATACGGCGAGTTTACCGGACAGATGGTCTCTGCAAGACACGCGTCTATCAACAAGACAAAAGCCGCGGGTAATGTAAGAGTGAGAGGCGCGGCAATAACAATAAACGCGGATAACCAAGTATCTCACCACGTGCGTGTTTTTGATCTTAAGGGCAGACAGATATACAAGAAGACGGTTCTTGGATCAGCAGTCATCCCGATGAACAGAGTCTTGCCAAAGGGTAATTACGTAGTATCTGTGCGCCGGGATGGCGCGGAGGTGCATAAGAGTAAGATGAGGATTGTGAAGTAATTGTTGGATATGGGTTTTTTGGAATAATTCGTATAATAATCTTATTATTAAAATTTGTTGAAACAAATTTACGAAAGGATGAACAATGTCAATGCGCTTTAATTCGGTACCAACACCAACACTAACATTAACACTATTGATTTTTGGGATGACGGCGCTCTTGCCTGCCAATGCTTTTGCACAAAATGAACCGTTTGCTCTTGGGGCGGATATTTCGTGGGTTCAACAGAGGGAAAATCCCACATCAGCGGGTGGCGGCAATGTGCGGTATTATCGTAATGGGCAAACCAAAGATATGCTTGAGATATTAAAGGGCGGAGGTTTCAATTATATCCGTTTAAGACTTTTTGTTGACCCCTCCGCCATAGACCCCTCAGTTCCGAACGATGCTTCCGGATGGAATCCGTTCCCCTATTCCACAAGAGGATACTGCGGGCTGGACTCCACGATCAAATATGCGAAAAAAGTTAAGGATGCGGGTTTTAAATTTTTACTGGACTTCCACTACAGCGATACTTGGGCCGATCCCCGCAAGCAGTACAAGCCGATGTCGTGGCGAAACCTAAACTTCGAACAGTTAACCGCAAGGGTACGTTCGTACACAAGTGAAAGCGTTCAAGCATTCATTGATGCTGGAGCGCGGCCTGATATGGTACAGGTTGGCAACGAGATTGTACACGGAATGATATACCCCGACGGTCAGAGTTGGGCCGAAGGTGGCGTGGGTGGTATGCGTAGCTTTGCTACTTTGGTGAATGCCGGGATCAACGGTGTGAAAGACGTTGATGAGAATATTTTGATCATGATACACACTGTTGCAGACGGCCCAGACTGCTCAAGGAACAGGAGTGACACCTCCCCAAACCAATGGATCAACAATCTTAGGACCAACTTGAACAATGTTGAATCGGGTGCGGCGAACAAAATTGACGTCATCGGTATATCATTCTATCCAATGTGGCACTGCGGCGTAGATGTCCTCAGCGGATATTTAACTTCCATTGTCAACAACACTAACCACAACTACAAAATCAACGTTGTTGAGTACGCCGACCATCATCGCGCAGTCAATGATCTAGTTTGGAACCTCCCCGCCAACAGACGTCATGGCACTTTCGTATGGGAACCGCAGGAATTCGCAGGCGACGATTCAAAGCCGCTCTTTGATTGGAGAAATAATCCATCAGGACGCCATACAAACGCTCTATTTGAACTCTACCCTCAAATGGCAAGAGATTATGGTATTACTGGCGGCCACACAAATATCGCTAACAAAAATATCTCTTCGAAAGCAATCTGTAACACTGATTTCAGCGTCAACAGCAGAGGTATCATAGCCTATAACTCAAATATACCGGGAGTGATCACCATTTATAATATGAACGGTCGTGTGATGGGCAGGATAAATGTAAGTGCGCCGGGAATTTACAATTCCCAGCAGCTATTGCAAAAGCCGCTGCGCTCAGGAGCTTACATTATAGCAATAGAACCGCGTGATGGTAAGAAGCAGATGTTCAGTAGCAGAATTGTGAAATAGCTTGGGACTATTTCACAATTTTTATTAAGTCGCGTCATTCCAAGATGCAACGTACGGAAAGATAGAAATCTGTGTGATAGTTACCTTCGGTCACATTATCGTCCGAATGTATATAAAATGCGTACACGGTGCCGGTGCCACTAATATTCTCTGTGGCACTCCGCCAAGTGCCATCAGAGCCTGCATTGTAGAAACCGTCACGGTAACCACGACTACCGCCGGGTAAAGCCGAAAAACCGAATTCATCTGTACCGCTATAATCAATCTCATAATCCCACATACCGAACCAACCCTTTTTTGATTTAAGCACTTTACCGGCAACCGAAGAACCGCCAGCTGTCTCTATCAATTCATTCCACTCTTCACGAGTTGGCAAATGCCAACCTGCCGGACAAGCGTCTCTTGCAGCATACCAATTATACAGCCTGCCGTATATCTCACAATTCAAAGTATCATTACCAAAACAAAAGCTGCCAACATTTCGGTAATTGAGATTCTCAGCCATCCAAGTTTGATTGCCTATTTTTACCGTTAAATAAAGTATACTGTCTCTTTCATCAATAAAGGAAGAATATGTTATATCAGGATTAAATTGTTTACCTTGCGGTATCAATACTGTAATAGCAACTGCGTTGCTGGCAGTTGTAGCTGTAGTGTTACCATTTACGTCGGTGTTTGTATTTGTCACAACCACATAATAATGATATGTCCCTGTTTCTACCCCGACAGTCGGGACTGGATAAAATGAACCTGTCATGCCATCAATCACCGTGCCTCCGCTGTTACTCGCGGTAGTATTACGGTACCACTGATAACTAATCGTGCCGCTGTCTGTTACGGTTGCCGTCACGTATATATTGTGAGAACCCCCCATTGTTACGATGCTGCTTGCTGGTTGCTCATTAATCAAAGGTGTCGCAGCGTTAATGACAGGATTTACCGTTACTGTCACCACATCGCTTCTTGCTGTTGCTGTCTTGTTGCCGCTTACTTTGTTATTCGTGTTGGTGATTATTACATAGTAGTAGAATGTCCCTGTCCCTAACGTAGACACGCTGTAGACAGAGTCTATTGCCCCGTTGATTATCGTGCCGCCAAGGCTGCTCATGCTCGTGTTGCTGTACCATTGATATGTGAGTGTACCGTTATCTGTTACGCTTGCATTTACAAATATTCTATGAACCATGCCCACGATCACTGTATCGCTTGTCGGTTGCTCAATAATAACAGGGGCCATAGCATCTGTTGTGTCAGGATTACCGCTTGTATCACAAGGAGTGCCGGATATCGCATATTCACCATTTATACACCTCTCCTCAAGTTTGCCATCTTCGCCATCAACAATGCATCCATAAGTAGAGGGATTATATTCTTTGCCGCCGCATTTATCGAACGGTTCGCCATCGTGGCAAAACTGTGTTCTAGGATCATACCTATGGTTACCGCCGCAATTATCCGGGGTATTTGTACAAACACAAAAGAGCAGGGTCATAAAGCAAAAATATTTGTAAATTTTGCTCAAATCCGCCGGTGATTTTTTTAAATTGATCATTCGTCAACTCCTAAAAAAATATGTGTACCGAGATTCCGCTTAACAGAACAACTCCGCCAATAATATACGCGGCATTGCGCCTTTTCTCGGCTTTTTCGGCTTTGCCGTACTTGTTATCAACATTGCTATTAATGAAATCTTTAACTCTTCCATTTTCAATAATGCCATACGTTATTATTCCCACACCCGCAACGTCGAGACCCAATCCAACCCAAAACATGGGCTTTATGGATGATCTAGTATTTTTTTGTTCGGCCATTGGCTGGCTGATACTCTCCGCGGGACGCGGCTCTAATACGGTCAATTGCTGTGCCGATGCGATTTGTCCTTTGAACATGGTATTTACTATTTCGCGGGAGACTCGATCAAGATCGCCCATCGTATGCAGTGGATTAGAAGTTTCACCGGTGGTAACGACTTCCGCAGTCTCTGTGT
>WRCH01000078.1 GCA_009784115.1 Chitinispirillia bacterium | reverse complement strand
AAAAATCTACGGTGCGATTGCGGGAGTTATTATAGAACGTGATGTTCAAAAATACGCTCTTAAAAAAGGACTCTACGTCCTTGAGATTATAGAAGATAAAAACCGCCTGAAGGCTAAGGCTCCTGCAACAGGTCATGTTGGGGTATGGTGAATCGTCATTACTTTTGTCCCTATGGGGGTTGTTATGAAAAATGTCGCAGATAAACTTTATATGCGAACAGTATCTACGGTATTCGCTCTTTTTGCGGCGTTTGTTATGTTTATGTTTGTTGGTAAATCGGAGGCGCAAGCGCCCCCGGCCGGCAGTCCTGTGGCGCGGCATGGTAACCTGCGTACCGAGGGGAACCGGATTGTGAACCAGCACGGCGAGCCGGTTCAGCTGCGGGGGATGAGTCTGTTTTGGAGCCACAGCCGTACAGCAAGACATTTTTACAATGCAACGACCATTGGACATTTAAGGAACGACTGGCAGGGTGATGTTGTTCGCGCGGCGATGGCGGTAAACATGAATTGGAGTAATGACGAGCAATCATTTTTGGGCGGAGATGAAACCGGAAACCGGGATCGTGTTATAGCCGTTATAAACGCGGCAATCCAACATGGAATGTATGTTATTGTTGACTGGCACGCGTATTACCGCCATCCCGGTACTAATCAGCAAAGTTCTATGACATGGCCCGACATACAGAGAACGATAGGTTTTTTTACAGGACTGTCAACTCAATTTGCCGGGGTTCCCAATATTATTTGGGAAATATTCAATGAACCTGTCGGTCCGCATCAGGGCGATCAAGCGGCGGCGGCGGCATTTTGGGCGGAGATTAAACCGCGCTTGGAGCAGGTAGCGCAGGCAATCAGGGCCAATAACGATAACAGAGTTATAATTACCGGAACGCCTTTTTTCTGCCAGGCGCCGGACATTGCGGCGGCAAATCCGCTTCGCATGACAAACGGGGTTCTTATCCCTCATGTGGCTTACTCCGCGCACTTTTACGCCGCTGGTCCGGGCGGAGCGGGTACCGGCGGGGCGGGTTTAGATGATCACAACATAGGTCTTAAGCGCAGAATTATTCGGACAATGTCGGAGCATAATTTGCCGGTATTTATCTCTGAGTGGGGTACAGTACGGGCAGATGGAGCCGGTAATCATGACGGTCCGCGTTCGACTCTATGGATGGAATTTTTAGAGCAGTACAAAGTTGGCTGGGCGACATGGTCGCTTAGTTCTATGAATCAGGGATCTGCGGCTTTAGTGGGAGACGCGCAAACATTAGCAAATCAAGCTACACCTTGGACAGACAGCCAACTCTCAGAATCGGGCAGATTCTTAAGAGAGGAGCTTCGGCGTACAGAACCGAGAACGCGGCGTTTTGCATCTGTCAGGTTTGATTTAGTAGGGACGGGAACGATTGTCAGCACGCCGCCGGCATTAGTAAGTGCGGGACAAGATACTATTACGGCTACAGTAAGGCTAATTTCCCCCGACTATCCATTTATTGGATGGAGTACTTCAAATGGAGCATCAGGAACCGGAACTCCTGTACAGGGGCAGTCTATACCAACGTTTCGTGTAGCCATCCCCACAACCCCTGCAATGATAACATCAGGCGGAGTTGCCGACGGCGGAGAGATTGTAGTTACCTTAAGGTTTGAGGGGCCCAATTCCGTTTTAAATCACGCTAACCGGTCCAGTACTGCCTGGGGCGTGTCTAACTCGTCGGGTCTTGGCATTCGTCTGTACGGCCCGTCAGATGCGGGGGCGACAGTTACTCTCTACGACGTTCGCGGTAAAATCGCAAAGAGGAAACCGGCGCAAAACGGAATGGTTATCGGCAGCGGTATGGCCGCCGGCAGTTATCTGCTTGTTGTAAGAAGCAGCGCAGGGCGTGAGGTGCACAAGAGCAGGGTGACTCTCGCGAATTAGGAACAGGGCCGAAACGAGTTGACGTGTCTTTGTAAATCAATGGAAATTACAATCACATCAACTCGTTTATGACCGCTATACTGAATTACGGCACTGTGTGCAGCTGCGTGCGGTGCGGTGTAGTACCAGTGTATCTACTTCTTTACTCTAAAAGCTCTGTAAAAAGTATTGCCGTCCCTCTGTATAAGAAACAGTATAGAATCTCCCTCTTTAAGGTTTTTTACAGCTTGATTGAAATCTTTGACAGATGAAACCGGCTTTCTATTTACTTCGAGTATAATATCGTTTTGGCGCAGCCCCTCTCTTGCCGCCTGACCTGACCGGGCAATTTCCGTTATGACAACGCCTTTAGTATTTCTTGCCAGCTTAAGCTGATCACGCAGCTCCGGGGTAATCGCACCGGCTTTCATTCCTAAAATATCCATGGAATCCTCCTGTTTACTTTCGGTAGATTCATCCGCGGATGTTTTTGCTGCCTGCGGCTCGTCTCTTGATGTGACTCTAACCTGCACGGTTTGCCTTTTATTATTGCGCAGAATCTCAACAGGCGCCGATTGTCCCGGACGTAAAGCAGCCACCTGATTGCGCAGTTGATTTAAGGTTTCGATTGTTTTGCCGTCTATTTTTGTTATGACGTCTCCTCTTTTAATTCCTGCTTTGTCGGCGGGCTGATCTTTAAAAACATCGCCGATAAGCACGCCTTTAGTTTCCGGCTTGAGCCCGAAGGCATCGCGTGTTGACTGATCAAGCTCCTGAATCGAAACCCCAAGCCAGCCGCGGCTCACTTTGCCGTCATAAATCAAATCTTCCATAATACGGCGCGCCATATTTATGGGGATGGCAAAACCGATCCCCATGTTGCCGCCGGACTGAGTGTATATCATTGTATTAATGCCTACAAGTTCACCTTTAATGTTGACAAGCGCGCCGCCTGAGTTACCCGGGTTTATGGCCGCGTCGGTTTGAATAAAATTTTGAAAAGATGAGGAGTTGCCCGGAGTAGTACGTCCCGTGGCCGACACTATCCCCATTGTTACGGAGGATGTCAGGCTGAACGGGTTGCCGATTGCGACGGCCCAATCACCGGGACGAAGCGCGTCGCTGTTGCCAAGATGAGCGACGGGGAGATTTTTCACATTATCTTTAATTCGTATGACAGCCACATCGGTAAGCGAATCGGTGCCGACAACATAGGCGTCAAAACTTCTGCCGTCAGACATTTTTACCTCAATCTCATCCGCGCCGGATACTACATGGCAATTTGTAAGGATATATCCATCCCTTGATATTATTACGCCTGAACCCATTCCCTGCCGTCTGCGTGTTTGCGGCTGAGGCGCCTGCTGCTGCTGGGGAGCGCGGCGCTGCTGCCGTGCGCCGCCAAAAAAATCTTCAAACGGATTGCCGAAAAACGGGTCGTTAAAAAACTGGTAGAAAGGGTTGTTTGTAAATGTAATGGTGTCTATTTTTGTGGGGATAACCGACACAACGGTGGGCACCACTTTCTCCGCCACATCAGCAAATACTGTAGAAAAACTCTGCAGTGCGGGCGGGATATTTACATTAGGTTTCTCCTGCGAGCCAAAGTTTACCGACCCGCGTTCAGGCCGTTTCTGTTCGGCATAAGGTTTACTATTTGTAAAAAAAACAGCACAAACAGCAACAACAGCAATCGCAGAGAGCGACAAAATCGGTTTCTTAAGACAACTCATCATTTTAGACAAACCTCCCCTCATTTTGTTTAAGCGTTTTCCCGGATTTGAAATGATTACGATGATGTTCAAAATATATTTTCACAATAATAATTAATTTACACGACCGGTATCTTTCAACTATTATATTAAAATATTGAAGACACGATTAAATAGGCCGCATCGCCCTCAGACTGCACTACAGCCGTGAGGTCATCGGACGATACGGCCTATTTAATCGTGCGGCCTATAATCATAAATCCTTTTTTGTAACAGGAGCGCGAAGCGTGGAACAAAATTTGGCAAAAATCAAGTATGATTTTCATAAATACAACGCTATGGGCAATGATTATATCGTAATAGATCCCGCTCACTATACTACACCGCTTACAGAAGAAAATACCGTGCTTATCTGCGATAGAAATAAAGGAGCAGGCTCGGATGGTATTTTGCTCGGGCCTGTTTTTGATGATGATAAAAAGATCTCTCTTAAAATATTCAATCCCGACGGAAGCGAAGCGGAAAAGAGCGGTAATGGGGTTAGAATTTTTTCGCAGTATCTGATTGACGCGGGCTATGTATCCGATGATAGGTTTTGTCTGCAAACATTAGGCGGTGAAGTAGATGTTTTTTGCCTTGATCAACAAGAAAAAAAATATAAAGTTGGAATGGGACAGTATACATTCAACAGTGAAAAAATTCCTGTTGCCGGTGATCATCGCGACGTCATTTCTGAGGAGATAATTATTGACGGTGAAAATTTCGCAGTAACATGCCTGTCGGTCGGAAATCCTCACTGTGTGCTGATTTGTAAAGATGTCACCCCGCAGTTTGTAAAAGAGATCGGGCCTAAAATAGAAACTAATAAAATGTTTCCTAACCGCATAAATGTACAGATCGTACAAGTAATTGACAGGAATAATATAAAGATAGAAATTTGGGAACGGGGAGCGGGGTATACGCTCTCATCAGGCAGCAGCAGCTGTGCCGCGGCTATCGCGTCTCACAAATTAAATCTTGCGGATAAAGATGTGAAAGTGCACATGCAGGGCGGTACGGTAGAGGTAAATATTGAAGCTAATGATTACGTATATCTTACCGGTACCGTGAAACCGGTATTCCGCGGATTTTTTGACAGCGAATTTCAAAGAGAATTGGAAAATGTCTGAATCAGATAAAATGGACCTTTTTGACAGTCACAAAGAACAGCTCCTGCGCAGCGGCGCTCCGCTTGCCGACAGGATGAGACCGCGTACGCTTGATGAGTATATCGGGCAGGAGCATATAATAGGCCCCGGACGGCTTCTAAGGCGCGCGATTCAGATTGATCAATTGTCAAGCGTGATTTTCTACGGGCCGCCGGGTACCGGGAAAACTACTCTTGCGAGGATTATCGCAAATACCACTAAAGCAAATTTCATCTCCATAAACGCGGTGCTCGCCGGTATCAAGGAGATAAGAGAGGCGATTGACGCCGCTCAAAAGTCATTATCCCTTTATCAACGGCGTACAATTCTTTTTGTTGACGAAGTCCACCGTTTCAATAAATCTCAGCAGGACGCGCTTTTACCTCATGTGGAAAACGGAGTGCTGATTTTGATTGGCGCTACAACTGAGAATCCTTATTTTGAGGTGAATAAGGCGCTTGTCTCCCGATCAAGGATTTTTCAATTACGGGTATTGGACGAAGATGATTTAAAAGCTGTCGCGATGCAGGCGGTTCATGATAAGGAGCGCGGGTTTGGCAATCGTAAAGTTATAATTGAGGATGACGCTCTTCAACACCTTGTTAAAGTCGCAAACGGCGACGCGCGCGGCGTGCTCAACGCGCTTGAACTTGCTGTTGAGACTACGGCGGTTGATAAAGACGGGGCAGTGACGGTCACACTTTCAATCGCGGAAGAGTCTATACAGCAGAGAGCAGTCCTTTACGACCGCGACGGTGATGCGCATTACGATACGATAAGCGCGTTTATCAAATCAATGCGCGGTTCTGACCCCGACGCGGCTTTATACTGGATGGCTAAGATGATTTACGCGGGGGAAGACCCGCGCTTTATTTTTAGACGTATGCTGATCTTTGTCTGCGAAGATATAGGGATGGCAGACCCAAACGCGTTAAATGTAATTGTAAGCGCTGCGCGCGCTTTTGATTACGTTGGACTTCCCGAAGGGCGTTTCCATTTGTCGCAAGCGTGTATCTATTGCGCAACCGCGCCAAAAAGTAACTCTACGATGGCGCTTTTTGACGCGCTCAATACTGTATCCCAAAGCGCAGCTGATGATGTACCAAATCATCTGCGTGATGGTTCAAGGGACAAAGAGGGGCTTGGGCATGGGCAAGGATATCTTTACCCCCACGCCTATAAAGATCACTGGGTCGCTCAGCAGTATCTCCCCGATCATCTGCAAGGGAAAATTTTCTATCAGCCCGGATCTCTTGGATACGAAGAGCGCATAAAAGAAAAGGTGGACGGATACCGCGAAGCGCAGCTTGAAGCTATGGTTGACAATGAGCAAACAAGTATTCTTGACGGTGATACCGCTTCTTCCAAAGGCGCTTCGATGTGGGCTGAGAGATCATTAGGTTCAAGAGGCAAACTTCTAAGAGAGGTGCGCAGCGTAATTTTTGAGCTTGGTCAGCCTGAAAGCGGTGATTTGGTTCTTGATCTGCACGCCCGAAGCGGACTTCTTGCTTTTGAAGCAGTCAGAAAAGTTACTGGTGACGGAGCGGTGTGGGCGCTTGCTCATGATGACAAAGAGTATCAAACCTTAAACAGTATGGCGTCAAAACTTGACTCATTCAATCGTCCTCAAATAATACGCGGTCAGCTTGACAAAATGCAGGAGACGCTTTTTTCACAGGCAGGGCCGGATGTGAAGTTTGACTTGATAGCGGGAAGAAACGTGCTGCGGTCACTCAATAAAAAAGTCGATTTCTTAAAGACATGCGCTAATTTACTTTCGTCAAGCGGCAGGATTGTCATCTCAGAAATTGTTCCGTCTATGGGTCAGAAAATATCTGAGCTTCTTGCAGATTCCATACCGCAAGATCTCTTAAAAGGATTTTGCGCGGCGGAAGATGAGCTGTTTGGAGACAAAAGCGATTCTATGGTAAACTGGGATGTTAAATCGCTTACCGGTGATATCAAAAAAATAAAAGAATTCGGCGCTGATATTCATACGTCAACTGATATCTCGAATCGCCGTATTACGCCTGATGAGATCGATCACTGGTTTAGAATTACAGATGGGAAAGGGCGTCAATCTCTTGGGGACAGGGTCGTCAAACATATGTCAACAGATGAGATAAACCGCTTGCGCACTCTCATTCATAAAAAACTTGATTTTAAAGATGTGGGTTGGAAAACGACATTGGTTTTTTTGAAGTTGTCAAAAAGAATCACCAAAGATCAAGAGATAGAAAAAAAGAGGCCGCGAACTCATAAATAAGTTAACGGCCCTCTTTTAAATTATGATTAAAGGCGTGATAATTTGCCGGCGCTTACGCGCCGACTAAAAAAATTACCACCTGCTCTCTCTGCCGCCTCTATCACCCCTGTCGCCTCTGTCTCTTCTGTTGCCGCCTCTGAAGTTGCCGCCGCCGCCTCTTTGACCGCCTCCAAAACCACCGCCGCCGCCTCCTCCGCCTGATCTAGGCTGACGTTCGCGTGCCAAGTCAATCTTTAAGGGGCGTCCCTCAAAGTCCTGATTGTTGAGAGCGTTCATCGCTTCTTCGGCGTTATCCATCTCGACAAAGCAGAAACCGCGTGAGCGTCCGTTCTCCGGATCGGAGATGATTTTTACTGACGTAACTTCACCGTGCTGAGCGAAAAAATCGCGCACGGACTCTTCTGTCGCGCTGTAGGACAGATTACCAACATAAAGCTTCTTAGACATTAATGTCTCCGGTAAAGTGAAAATTTAAATTAACAATGCCGCACTGTTGCATGTAGGAGCGTACCCGCGGGTCTTAAGAACTTTACGGACAATCGCCAGACACGTAAACGCACGAACATCAATAAACTAATTGAAAGGAGTGCCGTTTTGCAAGTTTTTTAGCTTGTGTCACCAAATCTTTAATTTGACAGGGAGCGCCAAACCATCTTCACGCATACTGTTTGTAAACTCTCTAAGATTGGCGAGAAGCTCTCTGATTTTATCAAGCTCGGCGCCGTCGCCCCAAAGGAATTGATTCCCGTCAATACTTGCGGTTATAGTTTCAACCTGCGTCACAAACTTTTCAACTTTTGGCATCAGATTATCAATCTTCACTAACAAAGTATCAATATCGCTGATAACCTCCGGCGCTTTTGCCGATACCGCGGCTGTAAACTCTATCGTTTTTGCGGCGAGATCCGCGGCCTGTTCAAGTCCATGATTAAGCCCCGCTTCAATACCTGCAAGGCCGACAGTGAGTGTGCTGACAAGAGAATCAATGAATATTACCACGTCGCCAAAGTCGTCTGCAAACGAGCGTTTGGTTTCTGATCCCCTGGCAAAGAGCAGCATTATACCTTTTAACTGTATAATTTTCTCTTCAAGCAGATCAATATAAGCGATCGCCTCCGAGGGGCCAAGCTCAAATATTCCATCGAAAATTTGCTCTTTAGGAACTAACGGATCGTTTTGGTCTCCAAGACTTATCTCTATAAATCTTTCACCCATTACCCCTCTCACTTTTACAGAAGCGCGGCTGCTCGTACGTATCGGGATCGGTTTTCTGGAGTGGATGTGCACAAGCACCCTGTTGTCATCATCAATAATAAATTCACGCACCGAACCTACAAGCGTGCCGTTCATCCTGACGGCGTCCTCTACCGCAAGACTTCCGATCTGATTAAAACGAAGCGTGCGTATCTCCACAGGGGTCTTGCCAAGATACGCGATATAAGAGACCGCTCCAAGACCGGCGCACAGCGCAAGCGCTATAATGATGTAACCAAGTTTTCTATCGCTCATAACCTAAAAATAATTTACTTTTGCGGGAGGATGTTAATTATTGAGGTATCAATTGAATATTATCTGTATGGTGATCAGCAAAAAGAAAAGGCCGTGAATCCGCATGCGCGCGGATATTTAATGCCTGGCCGACGCGAGATTTCTGCTTTGCTCAAATCTGATTCTTTGAGGCGGTCTGAATAAATACGCCATTTGGGTATAGTCATACTCACTCCATTTATTATATTAAGTAGATTTTACCTCTTGTCTAATTGGTAGTAGTACAAGGGGGCGGTATTGCAATAATGGTATTTACCGCGCCACACAACACAGGGCACTATCAGACTGTCTTATGACGGGACTTATTTATAGTGTGTTAGTGGCGCGAATCAAAGCCGATGACCCGCGTATGACTGATATTATTAAGGAGCAAATGAGGGTATAATAAGCCTTATTAACGTAGATTCAAAAATAATCGAAACGCACAAATAAGAATACTTTTTGCATAGATTATGATACAATTTTAGATGAGATATACAATATTTAAAAAAGGCGGTCAAAATGCTATACGATACCAAAATGTCTGACCTAAAAACTAACCGTGGCGAAGTCATGGGGTTTGGCAGAGTAAAAGTTCCCCGTATGCCCAAACTCGGATTTGATTACGAGATACCATTATTGTCGTTTATAACAATAAAGGGTGAAGGTAGGTATATTGCAACGTGCATACATCTTCAATTAGATGGATACGGAAAGGATATGCAGGGAGCTTGTAATGATATGGTCAGCAACATCCTTTATTATTTGCGGGAAAACTTCAAATACCCTGAATGTGTTGACGATGCTTGGGAAAATATGTACGGATTATCACTGTCAAATCCTGATACAGGCGTATTATGGGACAAATACCATGCTTTACAATATGGATTTGCTAAAAAGGGTATAGCTACAGACAGAGACGAAGAAGCTAACAGAAAAATAAAGGAATTGCAGGAAGAGGTATACCGCCTTGAATCTGAATTAAAAGACTGTATGAATACCAAGTCGGAGCTTTGGGATTCATATCTAAGCGTAATTGCAAAATCGAAGCCTGTAAATCCTATGATCGTTGAGGAAATGACTGTATGAAATATACTGCCGCGTCTGTAAAATCGGCTATTGAAACATTTATTACCAATAAGGGATTTGTAAGTAAAAATCTTGACAGCCTTATATGTCCTATGGCCGGATGGATACCGGATGTTGAACAAGTTTGCGGACTCAGGCCGCAGCTTTGTAAGTTAGCCGCAGATAAAGAGTGCCGCCGCAGTGTGTCAATTTTAATGTCAAACGAAAAGACGTTATATATAACATTAAATTTTTATTTTACTATATCCTCTACAAACCACGATGGATTTATAATGGCTGATGACAGCCGTCTTAACTGGTTAATAAAACGCGGTGATTTAGATGTTAAGGACTTAGCAGCTATTGAATAGCAAAAGATTACACTACGCAAAAGATTCCTGTTTTCCTGCATGCCAAAAAATCATTGGCACAACAACTGTTCGTTATTATATTTATATTTGAACCTGTTCTACTACCAATTAGACAAACACCAAACCAATAACTTTTTAATAGGGGTAATATGTTGAGTAAAATTTTGATTTCAATATTTGTCCTCTGCACATTAATCAGTGCGCAAACTGCAAGGCCGTGATGAAATTCAAGCATACAGTCAGAAAAACCTGATGTCAATTAAAAAAATAGGTATCAACTATTGGGAAATCAGGGTCTCAGCGCGTGTGCCGTGGGAATCAAGTCCTATCACCAAAACAGAGCGATTCAGCGGTACAAGGTCAGTAACGCAGAGCGCACAATAATGGATGTGGCCGGTTGGAAAACTCCAATGCTATCTGCCTACCGTCATAAAGATTCCCTGCGTAGCGCTCAAAGAATAGTTTTCAAACAGTAAAACCCTCTTGTAAAGTAAAAAGTACCTATAAAGTACCTACATTTCAGGATAAAGGGGGTTAAACTGTGCTAAATGCAGGTCTTTTGCAGGTACTTTTCGACCGGTTCAATCATCGTTTTTTAAATAAAAAAAGCCTGTAATCTGCTTTAAAATCAACGGATTACAGGCTTTTTTAACTTGGTACCGCTACGGGGAATCGAACCCCGGTTTGATGGCTGAGAACCACCCGTCCTAGGCCACTAGACGATAGCGGCTTTTTTAAACTGCGTTAGCATTTTCGGTCGAGTCAGCTTAATACTTTATATCAAGCGTTATCTTTCCGTTTCGCAATGTACGTTCTAAAAAATGGCTGGGGTGCAAGGATTCGAACCTCGATAACTGGAACCAGAATCCAGAGTACTAGCCATTGTACGACACCCCAGTGAAGTATCTAATATAATACATCGTAACTTAAAAGAGCAAGTCTTAATAGCGATTGCAAGAGTATCGCAAAAATCATCGCCCTAATTGACGAGTAAGAGTAACCCGCGCATCGTTCTGATCACAGTTATATGACACCTTGGTCGATCATCGCGTCTGCAACTTTCACAAACCCTGCGATATTTCCGCCATTGACATAGTTGATGAAATTACCATCCTCTTTGCCGTGAATACAGCACTGCTCGTGAATCGCTTTCATTATGCCTTTTAGCTTTGTGTCAACCTCAACGCGCGACCAGCTGAGGCGCATGCTGTTTTGAGTCATCTCAAGACCGCTTGTGGAAACGCCGCCGGCGTTAGCCGCCTTGCCAGGGCCGTACATTATCTTTGCGTCAAGATACGCTTTTACAGCGCCGGGGACAGACGGCATATTAGCCCCTTCGCCAACGCAGATACAGCCGTTTTTGATAAGCGTCTTCGCTTCATCTTCGTTAAGCTCGTTCTGTGTGGCGCAGGGGAGAGCGACATCGCACTTGATGCTCCAGGGGCGCGCGCCTTCCATGTACTGGCATTTGTAGTGATCGGCGTACTCCTTGATTCTGCCGCGCTTTACGTTTTTGAGCTCCTGTATGAATGCGAACTTTTCGGGAGTGATGCCGTCAGGATCATAAATACTGCCGTTTGAATCGGAAAGCGTAACTACTTTCGCGCCAAGCTCTGTTGCTTTTTGGCAGGCGTACTGCGCCACGTTGCCGGATCCGCTTATTACAACAGTCTTGCCCTCAAACCCCATACCGCGTACCTTCATCATCTCATCGCAAAAGTAAACGCAGCCGTAGCCTGTGGCTTCGGGACGGATAAGACTTCCGCCCCATCCTACTTTCTTACCTGTAAATACCCCGGTAACTTCATTTTTCAACTTTTTGTACATCCCAAACATATAGCCGACTTCACGCGCGCCTACGCCGATGTCACCTGCGGGGACGTCGAGATCGGGCCCGATATGACGGTAAAGCTCAGCCATGAACGCTTGACAGAATCTCATCACTTCGTTATCGGATTTACCTTTGGGATCAAAGTCGCATCCGCCCTTGCCGCCGCCCATTGGGAGCGTGGTGAGCGAGTTTTTGAATGTCTGCTCAAACGCGAGAAACTTTAAAACGCTTAAGGTAACCGACGGATGAAAACGGATTCCGCCTTTATATGGGCCTATGGCGCTGTTCATTTGAATACGGATGCCGCGGTTTACCTGTATCTCTCCTTTGTCGTCAACCCAGGGTATTCTGAAAATTATTGCTCTTTCAGGTTCTGCCATGCGTTCAAGGATTTTAGCCTTGGCGTACTTGGGATTTTTACTGATGAACGGTGCAAGCGAATGAACAACCTCTTCCGTTGCCTGGTAAAACTCTTTTTCACCCGGATTTCTGGCCTTGAGTACTTCCATAAATGCTGCTGCGTCAAACGACATTTTTTAGCTCCTGTTATAATGTTATCATTAAAATTTGTTTATTTGACAAGTTACGCCGAATTTTTCAATCCCATCATAAGTTCATAATAGTTTACGCTGAATTTTTCAATCCCAAAGAATCATAAATTTTAACAGTGGCATTGGATTTATTCAGTGTAAAGAAATGAATACCTTTAACTTTATTGTCAATGAGATCTCTAACTTGCTCTGTTGCCCAGTGTATTCCAATTTTTTGAAAAGACTCATCATTTTCCGCCCTATGAAGAGCCCTCATAAGTTTTGCGGGAAAACGCGCGCCAAGCGCAAGCTCTGCCATGCGCACCATCCCTTTTCTGTTTGTAACAGGCATTATCCCTGCTATTATCGGGATTTTTATCCCCGCTATTTCGCAGCGCTCGCAGAAATCATAAAAATCACGGTTGTCAAAAAACAGTTGAGTGCAGATATAATCTGCGCCCGCGTCAACTTTAGCTTTAAGATAATCTATCTCTTTGAGACGGTTTGGAGTTTCAGGATGACCTTCGGAGAAACCGGCGACTCCGATTCCCATATCGGGATAATTTTTTTT
>WRCH01000077.1 GCA_009784115.1 Chitinispirillia bacterium | reverse complement strand
CAAGTGGACGATCATTGAGTACACGCTTACGATCAATAGTAATCCTGAAGTAGGTGGTACAATTACTCCTTCGATAGGCGAACATACTTATACGGTAGGTACAGAGGTTACTGTAACGGTAACGCCAAACGCGGGTTATATATTTACCGGTTGGTCGGGAGAGTCAACATCTACAAGAGATACTGTGATTATCATAATGAATGGCGACAAAGCGCTTACTGCCGGATTTCAAATAAAAAGATTTATGGTTACATTTGACACAGACGGCGGAACTCCGAGTATGATTATACCCGTTTTTGTTGACAGCGGTAAAACTCTTGGGACAAATTTTCCTCCAAATCCAACGAAACCAGCTCATACTTTTGAAGGGTGGTTTGATGGGGATGAACCTTACGACTCGTCGACGATAATTACCGAAGCGGTAACACTTAAAGCTAAATTTCAGATGAAACAGTATACGGTAAGATTTGACATAGACGGTGGTACACCGTCAACAATCTCACCGGTTTCTGTTGACAGCGGTAAAATCATTGGGGTTAATTTTCCCGCAGACCTGCCAACGAGAACGCATCATACTTTTGGTGGGTGGTTTGATGAGGATGATGAGCAATACAACGCATTAACTGTAATTACCAAAGACGTAACGTTGAAAGCTAAATGGACGCTCAATACATACACACTTACGATCAATCGCAGTTCAGATGCTGGCGGTTTAGTTGCTCCGATGCCGGGTGAGTATAGCCATCCTGCGGGAACGGTAGTCAATATATCAGCTATAGCTGCCACTAGTCCTGTTTACGTGTTCACCGGCTGGACATTTACAAGCACACAGGCTACGATTAACGACATAACCAGCGCGAGCGCAACAGTTACTTTGAATTCCGACGCAACGGTAACAGCTAACTTTGTGCGGCAGTTTACCGTAACATACAGTACAAATGGCGGAACCGGCGGGGCAGCGCCTCCCGCAGAGACGGTCAATGAAGGAAGCAGTATAACGCTTGCAAGCGGAAGCGAGTTTACGAAAAGCGGGCAGGTATTCGTAAACTGGAATACCAATGCTGCCGGCTCTGGAGCCAACCATAATGCCGGGGCGACATTTACGCCAACGTCCGATATAACCCTGTATGCAAGATGGGGTTTTTTGCTGACGGTTAACCTTTTCCCGAGCGACACTGCGGGTACAGTTCGTTTTGTAGATGACGGTGTGGACTACACGGCTCCAGTACCCGTTCTCGGTGGGCCAGATATTCTTATACGTGCTACCCACAACAGCGGTTATACGTTCAGAAAATGGACAACAACTGGTGGAGCAGTGTTTAATAATGAGACCAGCTCTGCCCCTACAGTTACTTTGAGTTCAAATGCGACTATCACCGCTAACTTCTTTGGCTCAGTAACCCATTCAGGAAATAGTACTAAGAATTATCGTACGACAAAAATAGGTAATCAAATATGGATGGCGGAAAATCTAAGCTATGCCGCATCACCGGGAGATGGCAGTTGGTGCTATGGTAATAATGATGCTGAAAGAGAAGCTAATTGTCCATTGTATGGCAGATTGTATGATTGGGAGACCGCAAAGACCGTTTGTTCTGGCTTAGGGTCAGGTTGGGATTTACCTACTGATAATGACTGGATTGAATTAGCTGAATTCGTTGGCGGTGTCTACAATGATGAATACCGCTGGTGGGATGGCGCCGGTACAATACTTAAAACGGTACAATGGAACGATAACAGTTGGAATAATGGTACAGATGATTATGGCTTTAGGGCAATGCCTGGCGGCTATCGTATTTTTACTATGGGCTTTCCCTCAGCGGCTCTCGGCAACAACGGCTATTGGTGGAGCGCCACGGAAACGGAAGGCTCTGTCAGCTCTTGGAGTATGGGAACCGGCAGCAATTTGTCCGTAAGTAATATGTCGAGGCAAAACTGGCTTTCGGTTCGCTGCGTCAGAAACGATTGACGCAGGATAATATTGAAAATTGATTGCGATTAATTTTGTACTAACTATTAGCAAAGAGGAGATGTGCAGTATGAACAAATTTACTCAATTCGCAGTAATAGCAATATGCGCTGTAATTTTTGCTGTACCGGGTATGGTACGTGCTGATGAAGACATTACAGATAGCTTTACCGATGAGAATTTTCTTGAAGCAATATATTCTTTGATTGGCAAGGCTGCTCCAGATACGATATTTGCCAGTGATGTAAGCGATATACTCTCTCTTGAAATACCAGATAGAAATATAAAAAATTTGTCAGGAATAGAACATTTTACTGCGCTGGTAGTTCTGAATGTTTCTATTAATCAGCTAACATCAATTAATGTGTCTGCCAATACCGAGTTGTCGAATCTGAATGTTTCTAACAACAAACTTCGCGCACTTAATTTGTTCAACAATACTGCGTTGAGAACACTGAATGTCTCTGACAATCAGCTTGCCACACTCAATGTGGCTGTCAATACTGCGTTGACAACTTTGAATGTCAGCCAAAATTATATGCGGTTGGAGAGCAATGTAAATGGGTTTACCGGCACAACATTAACTTTTGAACCGCAGAGACCAGCCCCAACAATAATCACTGATTCTCTGCTGCCGCCCGCTACATTCGGTGAACCTTATTCTAAAATCATTGAGCTAAGCAGTGATGCCGTTGCGTTTAGTTGGGATTCTTCAGTATTACCACTACCGGGCTTAACGATGTCGGAGGAGTCCGGCGAAATTTCCGGAACGCCTACTGGGACGGGTACATTTACATTTTGGATATTCGCTGTAAATCCTATTGAGGAGGACTCAAGACGATTCATGCTTGTGATTAATCCAAAACCGTTGACAGCTGATATGCTCACCGACACTATCGTCACATACAACGGCTTATCACAGTTCCCTGTCCTCATCCACGGAACAGATACGCTTGTAAGAGACACCGATTACACCCTTGAAACAACTTTATCCTTACCACTGCTCACCAATGCAGCAACCCATTCTGTAAAGGTTATCGGTAAAGGTAATTATACCGATACACTATCATTTAATTTTGTAATCAATAAAAAAGAATTAACAGCAGATATGCTGTCCATTCCCGAAGTCGAATTTAACAGCACAGCACAAACCCCTGTCCTTACCGTAACAGATCCTGATATAGGAGTACTAATAAGAAATACTGATTATCAGGTTAACCTTGCATCGCAAACAGATGTGGGTACGTACTCTATAACAGTCACAGGCATAGGCAACTATGCAGGTACGCCATCTGTAAATTTTGTCATCAACAGCCCTGTATCGGTGTTATCACCTGAACGTGTTATTCCCGGCACAAACCCGGACAACCAGCCAACATCAACCATATCACCTACGGCCATTTCAGCCGAGTTCACAGCGGGGCCAAATCCGGTTGCGAAGTCTGCGGGTATTGTCAATTTCTTCTATCAGGGGAAGAAAATACAGAGTGCCGCATTTACAGTCTTTGATGCTTTCGGTAATGCTGTTAATAAGATTAGCATAAAAGATAACGCAATTGGTACACAAGAGCGCCGTCCGGTCGGTTCGTGGGATTTGACCGACAGTAAAGGCCGTTTGGTATCTGAGGGTACTTATCTTGTTAAGGGAACTGTTACTGTAGATGGTAAACGTGAACGCGTATCTTTATTGATAGGCGTAAAGTAATAATTCCGTAGGGGCGTGTGTTTTGTTACTATGTTATTAAATGTAAAGCACCCCGTTACTGTACATCTTGCATTTTCCTGCATCCCGGAGGGATGCAACGCTTTGTGGCCCCGGGTTCTTAACCCGGGGTTTCGGAGACAAAATGGATTTCTATATTGAACGATTAGACAAAAAGGGCGAGTCTCCTATTCTGCTTGCGGTAGGAACAGTGAGCTTAGGCCGACATTCGCGTAACACCATCGCTTTTTCATCGGAAGATAAATGCGTGTCGGGATACCACGCGCTTATTTACGTATCGTCCGACAAACTGCTCCTGCAAGATATGCAAAGCACTAACGGCACATTTGTCAACGGCAGTAAAATACAGGATGAGCGTACCGTTAAAGAGGGCGATGAAATCGGACTGGGAATAAGCGGCCCAAGGTTTCGGGTGATTCGCCGCAGCGCTGCTGAGAATAACAGTACGGGCATTGATAGGCCAAAACACAATGATAACGTTGCGGCGCAAAAACCCGTCAACGACAATCGGCCTATCACCTCTACAACCACTATCAAAACAACCGGCAGCAACAATTCACCCGCCGCCCAAACTATTACTGCGAAAAAGTCTGCCGTTTCCAAACACATTATCACCGGAAGTATAGCCGCGCTCATGCTTATTGCGCTGATATTTGTGATCTCGTTTACATCCGGTAATACCGGCAAAACAAAACCCGCGTCCTCACAACCCTCAACGTCGCCAAGATTCAATTTCACACCCGGGGAATCTTCATCCAATAATATTGATTACGATTTTGACGACATTGGCAGAGCCGACGTCTCTTCGGGGCGTTCGGTTGTGGAGGCGAGAATAGACGCGATACTGCGGCGGTTCGGCGAACGCGATTACCAAATCCCTCCCGAGATGGTCGCGCGTGTTGAGTTCTACATCGCCCGGGAAACCGGCCCAAGAAGGCGTACTGTCGCCATGTTTATGGAGCGCAGAAAACAGTACTTCCCAATGATACAGCGTATATTTACAGAGAAAAATATTCCGCTTGATCTCGCTTATGTCTCCATTGTAGAAAGCGGTCTCGACCCCTACGCACTTAGCCACGCCGGAGCAAAAGGTATATGGCAATTCATGCCAAGAACGGCTCGCGCTTACGGTTTAGAGGTCTCTGCTCACAGAGACGACCGCACCGACCCGGAAAAATCTACCTATGCCGCCGCCGCATATTTCAGACATTTAATAGCCATTTTCGGCTCTCGAAGTTCCGTAATGCTCTGCATGGCCGCTTACAATGCAGGCGAAACGCGCATCATAAACGCCCTCAAGCGTATAGAAGACCCAATGAACAACCGCGACTTTTGGTATCTGTACAGGAGAAAGTGGCTTGCGGAAGAAACCAACGAATACATTCCGCAGATATTGGCATTGATAATTATATCGGAACACATGGAGGAGTATGGGTTTGAGTAGTTGGGGCTTCGACTGCACTCAGCCGCCTCCGTGTTGTCTGAGCGTAGTCGAAGGCAACATCTGCGTCTTTTTTTAACAAAAAAAACGCATTTGATTAACGTCATATATCTATCTTTAAATTATATTAAATTAAATGGACTTTAAACTGCGGAGACCATTGTGTCCGATTTCTATTCCAAAATAACCGCTCCTATTACCGGTGATGACCCGTTTGGAGCTGATATGAATTACGATATTGATTATGAGCGTCTCAAAAGCGAAATCGGGAAGCTCGGCGATATTGATACTGATGTTGTGGAATCGTTATCGTTCAAGATTTTGACAGAAAAATCAAAAGACGCGCGTGTGCTTGCATTCCTTGCGTACTCAATGCTTAGACAAAATGACTTTGGGCGAATAGCTGACGTATTTTGCGCGTTAGCAGATTATTGTGAGAATTCATTTGAGCAGATTTATCCGCGCCGACAGGGCGCGAAAGTCGCCGCGCTGCGTTGGTTTTGTGAATCACGCTTCAGCGGACAGTGCGAAAAGGTAACAGTGACTGCGGCTGATGCAGAAAATGCTGCGCGTCTTGCAGATGAAATTTTAAAATTGAGGCAGACATTAGACCAAAAACTTTCCGATTCAGCACCGCCTCTGTCTTTACTGTCCAAACGGGCGGCAGAATGGAAAAAAACGGCAGAAAACGCGGCGAAGCCGGTCGTTTCTCCTGTAGAATCATCTGTCAACACGAATGATGCCTGCGGTGACAGCGATGATACTAATCAACAAGAAGACGTCTGTAATGATGAATATGATGAGATACTTCAATATGTCAAAAAAATAGAAACCCTTGTTATAAACCTAAAGCAAAGAACGGTGGTATAGTATGGCCGGAAGTTTTCAAAATGAGATCCCTGCCGCGCGGATCAACTTGAAATTAGACGTCGGTACAGGCGGCGCGAGTAAAAGTGTCGAATTGCCGCTAAAACTGTTAGTGATGGGTGATTATACACAGCAGGAAAAGCAAGGACGGCTCACCGACAGAGAAAAAATCTCCATCGACAAAAACAATTTTGGCCAAGTCATGACAGACTTTGGCCTCAATCTCTCTTTTACCGTAGAGAACAAATTGAAAGGTGAAGGCGAAATGCAGGTCGATATTCCGATAACGGAAATGTCTTCCTTTAAGCCGGAAAACGTCGCGTCTGCCGTGCCCGCATTGAATCGGCTTCTCGCGGCGAGAAATCTATTGAAAGACCTGAAATCGAATTTGCTTGACAACAGAGAGTTCCGCCGTCGTCTTGAGGAGCTTATCAAAAACCCTGAATCTGCGCAAAAATTGCAGAAAGAATTGCATAGAATTGTTCCTGAATTGGAGGATAAATCATGTCAGTAAAAGTTGCCGTCGCGGAAAACCAAACCGAAAATAAAGAAGCGGGCTCCGGCCTGAAATACATTTACGAAACCATGAATATTGCTCCGCCTGAGACCTCGGTGGCCATATCTAACTACCGTAACCCGCAAGCACTCGCGGAGAGTGCGGCAAATGAGCGAATTGGTGCGGCTCTCGCGTTTTTCGTGGATAGCGTAATTGAGTCATCAGTCACGGTAGATAAGATTGACAAAGTTATTTTGGACGCTCAAATAGCGGAAATCGACCGCCGTATCTCACTGCAGCTTGATGAGATTTTACACGCGCCGGAGTTCCAAAAATTGGAGTCCGCGTGGCGCAGTCTTGATTTTCTCGTACAGCGCACTGATTTTAGAAAAAATGTGAAGATTAACATAATAGACACCTCTAAGATGGAACTCACGGAAGATTTTGAGGATGTTCCCGAAACTATACAATCGGGACTCTACAAGCACGTGTATACCGATGAGTACGACACTCCCGGAGGCGAGCCTTACGCTGCGATGATCAGTAATTTTGAGTTCAATTCAACCCCTCCCGATATTGCGCTTTTGCAGGAGATATCCAAGGTAGCGTCATCGTGCCATTGTCCGTTTGTCGGTTCGGCTACGCCCCAATTCTTTGGTAAGGAAAATGCGACCGACGTAACAAAAATTCAAGATCTGCATAACTACATGGAGCGTTCAGAATTTTTGCGCTGGAACTCATTTCGCCAGAGCGAAGACAGCCGCTATATTGGTTTGACGCTGCCGCGTTTTTCGCTCAGACTGCCTTATGGGCCGGATACTGCGCCTGTCAAGGAGTTCGTGTACCGGGAGAATGTGGCCGGTGCGGACAGCAGCAAGTATTTGTGGGGTAACGCATCTTTTGCGTTTGCGGCTAACATGGTGCGTTCCTTTATAGATAACGGCTGGTGCGTTCAAATTCGCGGGCCTGAAGCTGGAGGAAAAGTGGAGAATCTGCCGGTACACGTTTTTGACGCAGGCAGGGGAACAGAGGTGAAAATACCAACCGAAATTTTGATACCGGAAACACGCGAATTCGAGTTCGCGCAGGAAGGTTTTATCCCGCTGTCGTTCTATAAAAACAGAGACTATGCCTGTTTCTTCTCGGCGAATTCTACACAGAAGCCGCAGGAGTATGACAATCCGGCTATTACCGCCAATATGAGGATAAACTCAAGGCTGCCGTACATATTCCTCATATCACGTATAGCGCACTATCTGAAAGTAATTCAGCGCGAAAACATCGGCTCAACCAAAAGCCGCGTGGTTCTTGAAGAAGAGCTTAACAATTGGATAAAGAGACTTGTTACAGAAATGAATGATCCAAGTCCCGAGCTGATAGCGACCCATCCGCTCAAAGACGCTGCGGTAAACGTAAACGAGATTGAGGACAACCCCGGATTTTTCAAGGTTGATTTGGCGGTGACTCCGCATTTTCAGATAGAAGGGATCGACATAAATCTGTCTCTTGTGTCAAAATTGCCAAAAGGAAAACAATAATTGTAAGGGCGGCCCTCGCAGCCGCCCCTGTATCATATCATAACCATTAAAAAAAGGAATAGCAGATGCCAACACCAGCTTATATGTGGATAAAAGACCCTAACGGAAAAGATATTAAAGGTTCTGTTGACGTTAAAGGAAGAGAAGGAAGTGTGGAGATACTTGAGTTCGAGCATGAAGTGCGTACACCCACCGACCCCGATACCGGCAAACTCACCGGTACCCGCAAGCATGAGTCGGTACGTTTACAGAAAGCGTTCGACGCTTCGTCTTCTTATCTGTATGATGCAGTATGTAAGGGTAAAAGTTTCAAGGAAGTGGTAATCAAGTGGTACCGAATTAACGCTAAAGGTAATGAGGAGGAGTATTTCAACCACAAACTTGAAGACGTAAGAATTTGCTCCGTGCGTCCTATCATGCACAATGTCAAAGACCCCTCCAAAGAAAAGTATGCACACATGGAAGAGGTGGAATTGCGGTACGCAAAGGTAACATGGTCATACGCCGATGGTAATTTGCGAGCATCCGATGCGTGGGACGATAAATAATCGTACTGAAAAGAGGACTGGTTTAAAAACGATAATGTAAGATATCCAGTGTACAAAAAACGTACATTGGATATTGTTGTATATTCCGCATTTTCCGCGTGTTGAAGACACGCTCGCGCCGTCTTTTTGGCGCGTCTTTATAGCCCGGGGTTTTAACCCCGGGGGTTTGCGGGATGAAAAAAGCAAGAAAAACAGATGGATTTATGGATTGGTATGTTCAGTTATGGTTAATGACATTTATTTCGAGGAAGAACTCCGGTATTTACGGGAAGAGGGCGAGCGGTTCGCACAGATGTATCCGCAGCGG
This sequence comes from Chitinispirillia bacterium, assembly GCA_009784115.1. GTDB lineage: Bacteria > Fibrobacterota > Chitinivibrionia > Chitinivibrionales > Chitinispirillaceae > WRCH01. The sequence goes on along the minus strand of WRCH01000077.1, from coordinate 4,187 downwards.
GCGCGGTACCTGAAATTAGACTCCGTAAAGGGCGGGAGTTCACATATTGAGCGGTTGTTTGAGGGCTTCGCGTTTCTGAGCGCCGGAATAAAGAGGCGGCTTGACGACGGATTTCCAGAGCTGACAGAAGGTCTTGTCGAAATGCTTTGGCCGCGGCTTTTGGAACCTATACCGCCCGCGTGTATCGTAGAGTTTACGCCGCGGCCGGGAATACTTCAGAACAGCTATACGATTAGTAAAGGAACGGAGATGTTGACTGCGCCTGATTCCGATTCTGCCGTAAGCTGTCAATTCTCAACAACCCATGATGTAATCATAAATCCGCTCGCTCTTGATAAAGTAGAATGCGTTACCGCTGCCTCCGGCAAAGACACGCTTACGCTCGCGTTCAAGTTAGACCCAGGTATACGTCCCGAGTCACTGCAAATGTCACCGCTGCGGTTTTACATACGCGCAGACTTGGCCTCAGCGCTGCGAATCAGAAAATCACTTTTGCACGATGTAGAGGAAGCGGCCGTCAGGGATGACCTTGGACGAACGGTGCGGCTTGTTCCCAAAGATACGTTTATTGAGGGCGGATTTGCGGAATCTGACGATCTGTTCCCGGAACCCCAAAATATTAACCGTCCGCTCAGCCTGATCAGGGATTACTTCACATTCCCCGAACGGTTTTTATTTGTGGATGTCTTTGGACTTGAAACACTGCCGTGCGGTGATAAACCACCATCGACATTGTTCCTTGATGTATCCTTTAACAGAAAAATTCCATCTGCCATAACAAAATCTAATTTGAAACTCTACTGTGTTCCGGCTGTAAACGTCTTTAAGCGTGACGCCGAACCGCTGTACATTGATGGTCAAAAAGGCGAGTACGATATAACCTCCGACGCTGCGCGTCCCAAATGTTATGCTATCCGTTCAGTAGAATCTGTGACAGGGATAGACGCTGTAACCGGCGAACGGCGCATATACAATAAATTCCGCAAACCGGGAGCGCCGCGCTCTTATTCCCTGCGCCGCGAGCGCCAGCTAAACGGTGATCAGCGCATAAAATTATCCATGAACGGTCAGCAAACCGAAAAAGGGCGAATTATAAAAGAGATGCTTCACATAGAAGCGTGGCAGACTAACGGAAATTTGGCCGGCAAAACGGCAGCCGGCGGGGGCTTACGCAAGCCAGCGCCAAATTTTCCAAATTTCATTACATTTGAGAATATCACAACTCCAGACAATCCGATTCATCCGCCAAATAGTGACGAATATTTGTGGATATTCACATCCCATCTCGCAAGCACATATTCTGATTTTAACGATGCCGAAAAGCTGAAAAGTCTTTTGTATGCGTATGACTGGACGGGAATGGGGAATCAGAGCGGAAAGAGAGGCGGAGTTAACGCATGGGAAAAGCACACCGAAGTAGAAGCCATCACTTCCGTAGCGTTCAAGCCGGTAGATTTGGCCGTTGACAGAGCGGTGATCAGGGGAACGGAAATGAATATAACCATAGACGAAAACGACGCAGCGGAAGAGAGTCTGTTTTTGCTCGGAACGGTCTTGGCGAGAGCGCTGTCGTGTATGGCCTCAATAAACACATTCTTGCGGTTAGTCTTCACGATGTCGGGTTCAGGCAAAACATTTGAGTGGTCTTGTCAGTCGGGAGAGAGAGTAGGGTAGAACAGTGGACAATCAGAAAGAATATATCGCTGAAAACTATCACCAATTTGATCTGCTGCAGTTTCTTGACATTTTAGGGGAAGATTTTTCAGCCGAAAATATCTTTTTTGAAACGGATCCATCTTTCACGTTTCCGCCAAGTGACATTGGCGCAGTCAACATAAGCGATTCGCGAAAAGCAACAATCCGCCTGCCGATGATGAACCTTCTTGGTATAACCACACCATTACCTATAGGGTTCACCGATTACGCCAGCCGTGACCGTAAAGGTTCTGAGCCTCTGCAGGCGTTCCTGTCAATAATGCAGAACCGCATCCACCATTTATGGTTAGACGCAATGCGTAAATACAAAATTTGGCGCAGCGCCGGAGATCCCGCTATACAAATATTTGAGAGATTATCCGCCCGGCAGCTCGAACAATTTGAAGATTACGATCTCTCTTGGCTCTTTGCTTTTTCCCGCAGTACCCGAAGCGCCGATGGTTTAAAGCAAATCATACAATCAATATGGAAAAATATCCCTGTCCGTATAGAAGAAAATATCGGCAGATGGACATCCGTAGAAAACCGCCGCCCATTAAGCCGCGGATTGCGTTTGGGTAAATGCGCTGTTATCGGCTCAAAGGTTTATGACCGTACCGCAAAATTCAGAATATCATTAGGCCCGGTAGACATTGATATGTATAAATCATTACTACCCGATTTAAGCAACAACCGCCTGCTTAAAAATATTTTATCCTTATATATCAACGAACCGCTGATATGCGAATTGGAAATATCATGCTATCAGCGCAATATGGATTTAGTAAAACTTGAGAGCAGGGGAACGTCAGGCGAATCAAAAAATATTGGTGGATTGGGAAGAACGATGACATTGGGACGGCGTAGGGATGGGGATAACACGGTTCATCGTTATCGAACTATTGTCTTTGAGAAGTTTGTCGGCATTACACAATAAATTCTAATTTACCCTGATTCCCACAAATCCGCAGCGTCCCGCCATCAGCCAACTCACCGGATATAATCATTTTCGACACCGGCGTTTCGATCTCTTTTTGAATGACGCGCTTTAACGGACGTGCGCCGTATACAGGATCGTACCCTTTTTGTGCGATTAGATCAAGTGCGCTATCGTCAATTTCAGCCGTGATTCGCAGTCCTGAAAGTCTCTCAATAAGACCGCGCATCTGTAAAAGCGCAATCTGACGGATTTGTCCCTCGCCAAGCGGTTCAAAAACTACGGTTTCATCAATGCGGTTCAAAAATTCCGGCCTGAAATGACGCTTCAACTCGTTCAATACGATCTCTTTGTTGATACCGCCATCCTTATCAAATTGCTCAAGGATAAGCTGTGACCCTATGTTCGATGTCAATATAATAATCGTATTTTTGAAATCAACTAACCGGCCTTGAGAATCAGTAATTCTGCCATCGTCAAGTATCTGTAACAAAATATTAAAAACGTCGGGATTAGCTTTTTCAATCTCATCAAAAAGTACCACAGAATATGGCCGTCTTCTTACCGCTTCCGTAAGCTGTCCACCCTCATCGTACCCTACATATCCCGGAGGCGCTCCTGTAAGGCGTGAAACTGAGTGTTTTTCCATATATTCGGACATGTCAATACGCACCATAGCACGTTCATCATCAAATAGATTAAATGCGAGCGAACGCGCGAGTTCAGTTTTACCAACGCCGGTCGGCCCAAGAAATATAAAGCTGCCTATGGGACGATTTGGGTCTTTGAGACCAGCCCGCGCTCTCAAAACAGCGTCTGCTACTGCAACGGCCGCTTCGTCCTGACCGATCACACGTTTATGCAGATGTTCTGATAATGATAATAGTTTTTCCTTTTCACCCGCGACAAGTTTACTGACGGGGATTCGCGTCCATCGGCTGATTATCTCGGCGATATCCTCTTCGCCAACTTCTTCTTTGAGGAGACGGCTTCCATCGTTGGTGTTTTTCATCTCTTTTTCAAGCTCTTCCCGTTTACGTTCCAGCTCAGGGATACGCCCATGCTGCAACTCCGCAGCGCGGTTGAGTTGGTATTCACGCTCTGCCTGTTCGAGATCAACCCGCGCCTTATCTATCTGTTCGCGGATACTTTGCAATTTGTCTGATTGCGCCTTTTGCGCTTCCCAACGGCTTTTCATGGATGACGCAGTTGCGCTGACAACGGTGAGTTCATCTTGCAGCTTGGATATTTTTTCTTTTGACTCTTTGTCTTTCTCTTTTTTCAATCCAACGATCTCTATCTCAAGCTGCATCTGTCTGCGCATCGCCTCATCAAGTTCGGCAGGGCTTGAGTCCCTCTCTGTGCGCAGCTTCGCGGCGGCCTCGTCAACAAGATCAATGGCTTTATCCGGCAGAAACCGCTCCGTTATATACCGATCAGACAGAACGGCTGCGGTTACCAACGCGCTGTCTTTGATTGTGATACCGTGATGGAGTTCATAGCGTTCGCGCAAACCTCTAAGTATTGATATTGTATCCTCAACGGTTGGCTGATT
>WRCH01000076.1 GCA_009784115.1 Chitinispirillia bacterium | reverse complement strand
CGGTATTGAGATTCTCAAGGTAAGAGAGATTATCGGAGTGATGGCTATTACAAGTCTCCCGCGCACTCCGCCCTTTGTGCGCGGAGTTATAAATTTGCGCGGCAAAGTTATACCGGTCATTGAACTGCGCAGAAAATTTGAGATGGACGCGGCTGAAGATACCGATCAAACATGTATCATCGTTGTTGACGTGACGATACAGGGCGGAAATATTCAGATCGGTATTTTGGTTGACTCTGTTTCTGAAGTGCTTGATATTCTCGGCGAGGATATCGAAGAGGCTCCCGCTTTTGGAACGAACATAGACACGGCGTTTATCCTTGGAATGGCGAAAGCTAAAGGTTCGGTGAAGATTCTGCTTAACATTGAAAAAGTGCTCTCATCTACAGAGCTTGAGAGTGTGGCGGGAATGGTGTAGGTTGATATACTGAATAACGGCATAAATCTACACTGTGCCGCTAAGCAACCTCACGGCACTACGTGCAGTTGCGTGCGGTGCAGTGTAGATTTATGCCGTGTACCGGTATAATTGTCAGTTTACAGTTTTCAGTTGTTCAGTTAAAAGACGGGGTTTTGAAGTATTTGAAACCCCGTCTTTCATTCAGTACTCTTTCTGAAATTTCTTCAACTGATAACTGACGACTTCCTCAATCATACTCTACAATAAACCCGCGGAGCCTTGTGATCTGATCATTCCACTTTCCTGAGTAAACCCACATCATTAGCCAAATTTCATCTATGCCCCCAAAGTTATTTGGTTCGCCGGGAGACCAGTTGGTGTAGTTCCACGGCTCGCCTGTAACCCAGTGCCAGTTTTTGTCGCGGGTAGCAGTATCGCTGAGATTCGGTTCAGGATCCTGATATCCGCCTATAAAAAGCGCGCTTACGCCGGACTGCTTTGCCAGGTATTGCCATACGAAATCATTCTCAGCGGCGTTTCTTATTGTTACAAGGTGCCCGCGCATCCCTTTATAGGAGAGCGCGGCGGCCATATCTCTTGCCTGATCCCATGTTATATCTCTGTCTAATGTTACCACATCGTAATAGTGCCCTGTTCCGTTAAAATAGACCGGCTGACCAATTCGGCCCGCGCCGGTATTTCCGCCCGCCGGCTGCAGCCAAACGCTCATAGAGGATGGTCCGCCATTGTAAGCGGGGTTTTTATTCAGCGTAAAAATAACCGTATGGTCATCATACCAGGGCAGATTCACTGTAGTATTGCCCTCAAAAAGCAATATATCCGATCCGTTATCTGTACCGTATACTTTTCCAACAATTTTATATTGACTTTTAAGAGGAATATACTCCGCGTCCACTACCGCGGTATCAGAACTGTTTGCTGATATCGGAGCGGTAAAAAGATACTTGTCATCAATTAAAATCTCAGCGCGCGTCATATTACCCTGCGTGCGGCTGAAAAGCGCGTGCATACTAAAATACTTGGATTGAAGCTCCATTGGTATGTAGCTCATCTGATTGGGTTTTGGCGTGAAAGTGGTGCTGCCGAAGTGGATCGTAGAGTCGTTCATGTCAACAGTATGCGCGGTAACTTTCCACTCCTTATGCGGGGCGATGTTCAAAAAACGACAATTTATGCGCCGGCCTTTAACCTCTGCCGTATCAAACCTCGGCTCCTGTCCGCCCGCGCTCAACTCTACCATAAGCTTACTTGGAAGCGGGCCCTCACCAAGCGTTATATCAATATCAGCGCCGCTCTGTCCGCTTGCCAAACGCACCGGGTTATTTTTATCATCCGAACAAAAGATAAACACAAACGCGGCAAAAATCGCGGCAAAAATTAGTTTTTTCATAGATCACTCCTGCAAGATATATGTGAATTTGGCATCTGCAAATCGTGCGGATACCGTGAAAAATCAAGATGTTACTTACATTTTTATTAAAGCGCAAGAGTAGTACCATAAGATATTGCGTACACAATATCTTAAAATATTGATTTTTAATATGAAATAATTGTATACTTTAGAATTGATGCCGGATTCACAGACAAAAGTGCGCGTCAATATTTTCAGTCAGCAAAAATTAAACAAACCTACAAGGAGTTTCTTATGCTTGACAATGTAAAAGTCGGAAACAAATTGATCGCCGGCTTTCTCTTAGTTGCGGTTCTCGGTGCGGTTGTTGGAATTGTTGGATTAACCACCGAAAAGAAAATTGCGAACGATATAAGAGAACTGCGCAATTTACCCAGTCCGCACAGTTTCATCTCAATTTTGAACGCTCACTATCAGTGGCGCCTCGGGCTTACCGAAACGTTAATGAACGGATCAAAATTCGGCGGTTCCTTAGATCCGAAAACATGCGCCCTTGGCAAGTGGGTAAACAGCAATGAGATGAAAAAAGTTACCGACCAAAAAACACTTGATCTGTTAAAAGCGGTCGCCGCGCCTCATGATTACATCCACATTGAAGCCGCAAAAGTTATTCAGCTTTTAGAATCTAAAAACAAAGCCGGCGCCATGGAGTTATACGAGAAAAAAATCCTGCCCGCGTTCGAAGAGGTTATAGCCGGTCTGCTTGCGATCGGCGACAGGTTGGACGAAGTGATTGAGGAGCAGCAGGAAGAGGCATTGGAAGCGGCAAACGCCTCCATAAAAATTATTATTGTATTTATGATCGCAAGCATTCTGCTTAGTATCGCGATCGCCCTCTTTTTCGCCCGCAGCATCAGCAAGCCGCTTAATGTGGCGGTGGATATGCTTCACGAGCTCAAATCCGGGCACCTTGGCGCAAGGCTCAACATGACCCGCAAAGACGAAATCGGAATCATGGGCAAAGCGATGGATGAGTTTGCGGATGATCTGCAGCAAAACGTTGTAGGCACCATGAGAAAAATCGCCGGCGGCGATCTTAGCATGTTCATAGAAGCTGTTGACGCTCAGGATGAAATCCGCCCCGCCCTCAAACATACCGTAGTCTCTTTGCGTAACCTTATAATAGAAGACGGCGGCAAGGTTCTTACCGCGGCGGCCAATAAAGATCTCTCTTTGAGGCTTCAAAAAGAGTATAAGGGCGAATACGCCAAGATGAAAGAGAACATAGATACCGTTATACAAAATCTCAATGAAGCGATGAGTCAGGTGGCGGAAGCGGCGGCGCAGGTTTCAAGCGCAAGCGGTGAGATTTCAAGCGGCGCGCAGTCTCTTGCGGAGGGTTCAAACACACAGGCCAGCTCGCTTGAAGAGGTAGGCGCAAGCCTTGAAGAGACAGCATCCATGACAAAGCAGAACGCCGACAACTCCAATCAGGCAAAAATTCTGGCAACAGAAGCGCGCAGCGCCGCAAATGAGGGTGAGACCTCAATGAAGCGCATGGCCGATGCTATCAATCAAATTAAAACATCATCCGACAATACCGCAAAAATCGTTAAGACAATTGACGAAATAGCATTTCAAACCAATCTTCTCGCTCTTAACGCGGCGGTTGAAGCGGCTCGCGCTGGTGAGGCGGGTAAAGGATTCGCGGTTGTGGCCGAAGAGGTCCGCAACCTTGCGATGCGCAGCGCGGAGGCGGCCAAGAACACTACAACCATGATTGAGGAGTCTGTTAAAAACGCGGACAGCGGTGTGAAAATCACGGAAGAGGTAGCGAAGTCTCTCGGACAAATTGTTGACCGTGTAGGTAAAATGGGCGACCTGATCGCGGAGATCGCCGCGGCCTCAAACGAACAGGCTCAAGGCATTGAGCAGGTTAACACCGCCGTTGCTTCGATGAATCATGTCACTCAGCAAAACGCCGCGAACTCAGAGGAGTCCGCAAGCGCGGCGGAAGAGCTTTCGAGTCAGGCGGCAGAGCTTCAAAACATGGTTTCAGCTTTCGTACTGAGTTCAGGCGGGACGGGTTCAAGAGGGGGGCAATCTAACCGCAGGGGCTTGCCCGCGCCCGCGGCAAGGAAACAGGCGGCGCTTCCCGCTCCAAAAGCTGTAAGCGCAAAATCCGCAAAAGCGATGAAATCTGATCAGCTTATTCCGCTTGATGATGATGATTTGAGCGGATTTTAACAGTTATACAGTGTTCTGTACACCGCACGCAACTGCACGCAGGGCCGTGAGGTTGCTTAGCGGTACAGCGTACTGTTTAATCAGAAATTGGTATATCACACCAAGACCAGGGGTAGAGAGTTTGAACACACAAGAAACAGATTTATGCCCGTGCACAAGCGGGCGCTCATTTGCAGATTGCTGTGAGCCGGTTATAACAGGAGCGCGCGGCGCGGCTACAGCAGAAGAAGTTATGAGAGGGCGCTACAGCGCTTACGCTAAAGGCATAATAGATTTTATTCTCACATCAACACACCCCGACCGCCGCTCTGAGTGCGATGAGAAAGCGATTAAGGCGTGGTCGCAAAACTCTGTGTGGGACAGCTTTCAAATTTTGTCAACAAACAAAGGTATGCCGGGGGACAGCGACGGCGAAGTAGAATTTATCGCGCGCTTTACAGAAGACCGCATGAAAAAAACTCTCCACGAAACCGGCGAATTTAAATTTATTGACGGTCAGTGGTACTACATAGACGGCAAAATCCACCCGCATAAACCATTTGTGCGTCAGGAAGAGAAAGTTAACAGGAATGACCCCTGCCCCTGCGGAAGCGCCAAGAAATATAAGAAGTGCTGTATGGAGGCTGAGGAGGCGTAGGAGGCCGTTTTCAAAGCAGAGAGGCATGCAAAAGCAGAGACAAGGCATGCCTTGTCTATACGAAAAACAGAGGCTGTTTCAAACACGGGACAGCCTTTATTTTTTCCGCATCATTTTTACGATTAATTTACGATTGGGAATGATATAGTCGATAACAGACAATAGTGTGTAGAGCGCGGGTATTACCATTAACCAAAACCCGGGGTGCTGACCCCACCAAATTTTTGCGTCTACACCGCCCTCGCTTTTTTGCATTATGATTATGGCGATTAATACGGCAAACGTCGCAATCCCCTGAAGAACCGCTTTGGCTTTTCCTGATTTACGCGCGGCAAGAACGACGCCGCTTGAGGCGCATACTATTCTTAACAGCTGCATAAACGCGTCGCGGTAGAAAAATATAAGGTACATCCATAGAGGAATTATTCCCGTAAGCATAAAACTAATAAAGACCGTTTGACGGGAGACGCTGTCTGCTACAGGATCGGCCACCTTGCCGAAATCGGTAACCTCCCCGCGCGCGCGGGCTATTGTGCCGTCAAAAAGATCGGAGAGCTCTATGAGCAGAGCGATGCCAAAACAGATCCAAATCCATTCGCTGCCGCCGCTGCCGTATCCCCAAACAAACACAAAGGCAAACACCGGCGCTATAGCCACACGAGATATTGTTAAAAATGTTGCAAGATTCATTTTTTTAGCTGCGATCATTGCTGCGCATGGGTTATTGGTACCCCATACTGATTAATCTGAGCACTAAACATAAAAACTAAACTAAGTACACGCAAACATCTTACCTGCTGCATTATACCAAATTTCTGATTAAATAGTACACTGTACCGCTGAGCAGCCTCACGGCCCTGCGTGCAGTTGCGTGCGGCGTACTGTTTAATCAATACCTCAATAATATAATTTGAGCCATCACCGTGATCATATTATATATTTATTAACTATGAAGATAATCAAAAAAATCGCGCTGAAATTTGGTATTGCCGCCTTAGTTGGCCTGAGTGTTGCTTTTTTCCTTTGGTTAGATGCTGTTCGTCTTGTAGAGCAGCTTGAGAACGCCTCTTATGATCTGCGTTACCGCTTTAAATATCAGGCAGAACTCAGCGGCATGGCGGCAGATGTGCGCTATCCCGATTATGGAATTCACATCGTTGATATTGACGAGCGCAGTATGGTGAAGCTCGGTTCGTACTGGAATTGGAACAGGGGGTTTCAGGCCACAATGGTAGATTCGCTCTCCTCACGCTTTGGCGCGGCGATCGCCTTTGACGTACTGTTCTACGCACCCGAAGACGGCAACCACCAGTCGCGTTTTGGAGACATTATAGATAACGCGCTCAAAAACGATTCGCTCTTTTCACTCAAAGTACCGCGCCTTAAAGAGCAGCTCCTCTCCTATGTAGATTATGATTTACAGCTGCAAACCGCAATCGAGCGCTCCGGACGGGTATTTTTGGGGCTCACTTTGGCGGAAGACAGAGATTACCGCGACATGGTCTCAAAAGTTGCCTACAGAATGAATATGGACTGGCATAACTCATTAAATCCAACATCCGCTCTTACATTTGCAGATTCCATAAGCAGCCAGATTACAGCCGTTAAAACAATAATTGACGGCATCTATCCGCAAAACGCAAGCGCTTCAAGAGACATAGGGCACGTAAACACAATCGGGGTCGATGAGGTGATAAGAGAGATTCCGCTCTTTTACCGGTTTTCAAATTTCGATCCCGTTTATTTACCTTTAAGTATAAGAACCGCCGCGACGCTTTTCGGCACTCCAAACGATGAGATCATTTTTGAGCCCCATGAGTACCTTGACATAGGAAAGCCGTTTAAAATTTTTAAGGATAACGACGGAGCGGTCTCTTTCTCTTATCCCGACTTTACCAAAATGCAGCTCGAGGCTATTCTTGACGAACGCGAAAAATTGCTGTCGCTCAAAAATAATGAACGGTTAAAAGTCTCCTCCTACACCGCGCTCTTTAGAGACGCTTGCGGAAAAATAGGGGTTGAGATGCGCGCGGGCAAGATTCCCCATGAGGGAGCTTTGGCGCTGATTTCTGAGGTTCCGCGGATTTTAGAGATGGATATTGACGAAGAGAGTGAACTTGACGGCGGTTTTTCAATACTTAGGGAGTCCGATACCGAGTGGGAGCTTATCGGCGAATCGGAGTCTTTTTGGTTAAGCGACACCGATCTTAAAACTTTATCATCTCTTACTGCTGCTGATTTACATTTAGAACCTCACAAGCTAAGAAAACTGCTGTTTTTTGATTTTTGGGTGAGGCGGGAGAGAGGGATTTTAGTCTCGCCGCTTCCTGTTTTGCGCGCCGCGTCACTTAGCGAGCTTCTCGAAAACAGCATTGGCGATATTAACGCTATCGCCCCCGGAGAGCGCCGTGATTTTGGAAAGGCGGTAAGAATTCCTCTGCGCGCCGGCAACCGCCACATCATAACTTATTTTGGTCCGGCCTCAAAGCCCTTTCCCTATTTCAGTTTTTCCGATGTTATGGATAACAATATAAACTATCCTTTAGAGGGAAAAGTTTTTATAGTAGGTTCAACCGCTCCGGCTCTGTTTGATATACAACCCGTTCCGCACCAAAAGGATTTCCCTGCCGTCGAAATCCACGCTTCTATTATGAACTCTATTTTCACCGATACTTTTGTACGCCGTTTGAGCGTACGCCAAGATTTTCTTCTGCTTGTGTTTGTGGGGATGTGGGTCTCGCTTATGGCTCTTTTCTTTAAGCCGCTTTGGGGGAGCTTATGCGTTGCCGCGGGGCTTATTATGTACGTTGTCGCGGCGTTCCAGCTCTTTGAATCGCAGCTTCTGTGGATAGAGATCATTCGCCCCATACTTACAATTATTTTATCGTTCTCTACGGTTATGGCTTACCGCTACATGACAGAGGAGAAAGACCGCAAGTTCTTGCAGAGCACTTTTAAGCAATATCTTTCACCCGCTCTTATTGATATTATGTATACTCAAAAGCAAAAGCCGCAGCTTGGGGGCGAAGAGGGAGTGCGTACCGCTTTTTTCACAGATATTGCCGGTTTTTCAACATTTTCAGAGAAGCTCACCCCTACAAAATTAGTTGAGCTTTTAAACGAGTACCTTACGGCGATGACCGATATTCTCCTCTCCCATTACGGAACGCTTGACAAATATATCGGAGACGCGATAGTCGCTTTTTGGGGAGCGCCGGTTCCCATCCCGCAGCACGCGCAGCAGGCGTGCCACACAGCGCTTGACATGCAGCAAAAACTTGAAGCCCTGCGACAAAAGTGGCGCGGCGAGGGGGATAAATGGCCGCAGATCGTACATGAGATGCAAATGAGAATCGGTATAAACACAGGTACTATCACCACCGGAAACATGGGTTCGGCGGTGCGGATGAACTATACGATGATGGGCGACTCGGTAAATTTGGCCGCGCGTCTTGAGAGCGCCGCGAAGTATTACGGCGTTTACACTATAATAAGCCACTACACCTACAAAATGGTCAAGGATAACTTTGAAGTGCGTATGCTTGACAAAATAACAGTAGTGGGCAAATCAGAACCTATCATAATCTATGAGCTCCTAAGCAAAAAAGGGGAACTCACTCCAAAAATGAGAGATCTGCTTGATATGTATAATCAAGGTATAAAAAGTTACTATTCTCAGGATTTTAAAAGCGCCCAGACTTACTTCGCGAAAGCGGCACAGATGGAACCGAACTGCGGGCCGAGCACAAAAAACCCGTCAAGCCGCTTTGAAGAGATGTGCAAAAGTTTTATAGAAAACCCGCCTCCGAGTGATTGGGACGGGGTCAACAAACTAACTTCCAAATAGAGGAGGCAACATTATGAAAGTTATCATGATCCCGTTTGCTGTTATTATCTCTCTATTATCTGTTTCCCTGAGCTTGTTTAAGGCCGCCGCCGCTTTACTTATAATAGCGGTAAGATTCGTATTCGACCGAGGATTCGGAGCGGCCTTTGGAGCCGCGGGAGGGCTTCTGTTGGGCCGGCGGCATCTTAAGGTTAAGGTGTTCTGAGAGGGAGGCGGTACCCGCCTAACCTCGGGTACCCGCCTAACGTTACACAGCCGCACCCTGAAAGGTGCGGTCAGTTAACCAGCGACACGCGCGTCTTAAAAACCTCTTTGCCCAAGCCGTTTCTCACAACAAGCAGATAGTTACCCGCCGGAGCGATCGTTTTATTCAGCGTAAGCGCCTGACCGCTTTTGAGAGCGGTACTCTTTACGAGTCTGCCGCGAACATCATACAGAGAGACTCTTGCCTCGCCGCCCGCAGCCGGACCGCTAAGCTGCAAGCCGCCGGCTGTGCGGCTGACCGACCATGCGGTTCTTGTTGCAGCACCGGCGTCCCGCTGAACCGATGATGTACTCCAAGACGGATTTGGCGGCGCCCCAGTGGCGGGACCAAGCTCAGACATCATTATATTGGTTATAAACCAGTTTGTGTTGTTTCCGCCAAACCAAAACTCTACCTGACCGCTTGACACATTTTGGCTGTTTGCGGTTACTACGTCAAACTCTACAGTAAAAGTCTGATTCGTCTGTGTGAGAGGAACGGTAAAAGGATTGGAAGTGCCGGGTACAGCAAGGAATCTGGCGCCGGCGCGGTTTGCGTTGTCGCAAACAGTAACGGCTATCTCCCTTGGCGAAGCGGCGCGCGCGTCAAATGAGAGGCGGTATCTGCGACCGTGAGTAAGAGGTATATCTCTTTGATTAAGGTATGGATTCGTTGTGGGAGTGCCTATATTGGCGCCGGTAAAATGCAGGGCTAACTCGTTATTTGTAACGGGGTTTACAATAGCGCCTGTTGTCATAATGTTGGTCACAGCCCAGTCCACCGATGTATTGTTAGCCAAAAAGCCGTTTTTTATAAGATTTCCAGCGGAAAATACCGCACCGATGTTTAGGTTTATACCTCTTACTGTTACCGTAAAAGTATTGCTCGACGATCCTCTTAAATCACCGCTCCAGCTGACAAACTCATTCCCTTCGGCGGGAGTCGCCGTGATAACAACTTGCTGACCGTAATTATATCTTTCCAAGTTGGGAGTTTTAGTAACGGTGCCGCCGTCGGAAGCTGTTATATTGATAGTATAAGTGGTGTCTGTAATGCCGTTGTTGGTAACGGCGGGCCCCATATTGCCGCGGAGCACACCGCGGATATACGTACCGGAAGCGGTCAGATGCCCGGCTGTCCACTGTCCCGCGGCTGGCGCTGTAGGTATAAGCACGTTTGACGCCTCATTTTTATTGCCGATAGCCCAATAAGCCCAGCTTACGCTGTGTGTTTGGAGAAAAGCAAGCCAATCGTTTGTTCTAGTTGTATTTATTGTACCCGCACCGTCTGAGCGGGAAGCGCCGAATTCCGAAACAAAAACCGAGCGGTTAGCGTTAAGAATAGTTTCCGCGCGTCCCCTGAATTGATTCCAGTGCCAATCATCATTGTAAAAATGCAGAGCGTATGTAAGATGGCTGCCGGTTACAGGGTTAGCGGTTATCTGTTCAGGGTTCTCCAAACTGCTGTACCCCCGTGTACCAATTATTATGACGTTGTGGGGATCGATAGCTCTGATTGCGCTTACTACAGCATTTGAATAGTTTCTCAGGGTGTTCCAATCTTCACCCAGGCAGCGGCCGGCCGTACCTCCTCCGGCGCAAGGTTCATTGTAAATTTCATAAATAATATTAGGATGAGCACCCCACTCTCTCGCCGCACGCTCAAAAAACGCAATCGTCTGCGGCTGGAACATGGTAGCCCTGTGAGTGTGCCAGTCAATTATAACATAAGCTCCCCTTCTTATAGCCCCCTCTACTACTGTTGTTAATTGCGACCACTGCCTTGACTCGTCGCCGTCTGTATATCCGGCCCCTCCGCCGCCGCCCGGATCATTGGCTACAGCTACCGCGGCGCGTACAACGTCTATCCGCCAGTCATGAACCAACCATCCGACTACGCCGTCATTGTAAAAAGGACGCCCCTCCGCCGCGTTACCCCAAAAGAGGCTCACTCCCCGCAGCTGAACATTGTGGCCGTGCTGACTGACCATTCTATTGTTGTTTATGCTCAAACGGCCGTGCTTTGCCACAGGGCTCCCAGCGGGCGCCTGACCGGGCGCGGGAAGCGGCGGATTTAACTGCACCGACTGTGCAAATACGGTACTGCTCAACGCAAAAACAAAATACAGGGCTGATAATAGCGTGAGTTTCATCTTTTTCATAAGAGGCCGATCTCCTTAAATAAATAAGGGCGGCCGTACCCCGGCCGCCCCACTAAAGCGCAGATGTGTTTATTTCACAATGCTCATAGGAACCTGTTGAACAATACGTTTGCCGTTTACGTCTCTGGCGTCTATGCGTACAAAATACATACCTGTAGGCATGGAACCTCTTGTTGTGAGTCTTGCCGCAACATTGGCGCCCGATGCGTTAATGGACTGCGACGCAACCACAACGCCTCTTGCGTTAACAAGCGAAACTCTGCCGCTTGAAATCTGAGCGGGAGCGTTCCAGTTAACATTCACACTGCCTCTGCTGTAAGAAGCGCGGAGCGCGGGAGCGCTTGCTTTAGCTCTGGCAGCATTCGTTCTTCTAACCGAAGTGCTGGCATCTACAAAATACACATTGTCGATAGCGATAGAACCTTCTACACCTGCAGGACCATCAAAACGGAACTGCACCTCCACAAGTTTCGTAAGATCCAGCGGCTGTGTCCAAGTTGACCACATAGGAACCGCAAGCACTGAAAATGGGATATGTGCCGCTCTCCACTCACCCTCGGTGGTAGGAATCTTAGCCGCGTATGTAGCGTCCGCGTTTCCTTCGCCGTTGGCATAAGCGTTCTCATCAACAACAGATACTGTAAGCATACGATCACGATCGCCAAAATTGGTATTGTACATAAACCAAATACCGCTGATTGCGCCGCCGCCGCCGGGAGCGCCCGCGGTTGCGTTAAAACGCTGATTCTCAAATTCTGTCAGCTTGGTGCCGATACCTACAAAACCCTGTATCGTGACTTCGCTGGAGCCTTGCATCTCTTTCCAGCCCGGACCGGTAGTGAAAGCGATTGCCGCGCCGCCGGAATTATTATGCCCAGCTTTGTTCCCTGCACCCAAATCGCCGAATTCTCCAAACATAGCCGCTGTAACGACTGTTGCTGAATCTGCAAGCGCAGTTCCAACGGTTACACCTTCAACATTTAAACCGGCTCCGCCCTGCACACAAGTGACGCCTGCGGGAGGATTTTCAGGATTACATCTAACCGCATTCGGGCCGACAGGAGGAACTACAAGGTAAAACGGGTCGTACCAAAGTCCCCAAGTAATCTTGGATGAGTCGGCTTTGGCGTCTTTTCCATCGGTATAAGCATACCAGGGGCCGCCCAATCTGTTCTGTGAAAGAAAGCCGTCGCTGCCGTCTGAAGGTTCAAAGACTATACTCTCAAAATCAGAAAGTTTCCACGCGTTTGTTGGAACGGTGAGAGATGTAACACAGTTCGGGCACTCACCGGGAAGGTTGAATTCTCCGCCTGTTGTCCAAACAGAGTCAATAAACAGATACGCGGTTACACCGGGTTCTGTAGTCCAGTCTTCACCCTGAACAAACCAGGCGATCTTTACAGCGTCTGTTACACTGTAAGTATAGTTAACCTGCGCAAGGCCAGGCGCATGAGTCGGGCCATGCCAACTTTGGGCGCCATATACCTCAAAAGGCGCACGCTGAAGATCTCCAACGCATGCTCCCCTGCGAGCTTCCAATGTACCGTCACCCTCTAACTGGAGTTCTGTCAAATTACACGCACCGGTAACCGCAATACTGAATCTCTGCCATGTATCAGCCGCATTAAAAGAGAGCTTGGCGGCATACGCACCGTCTGAAAGCTTCTTTGATGTAGCGTAAGTGTCCGGAGTATTAACGGTGGCTTCCGGAACGTTTCTTAACTGCTCCGCAGTCTCTACCTTGAATCTGACCGGCATATCCGCATGCGAAACTCTCGCATAAAAGTTGATGTGCGTAACCGTTGCAAACGGTGCGCCGATAGGCTGCTGGACGCCGTCTTCGGGATCCTGTGTAAGGTTTGTACCCATACCAACTCCCGGATTACATACATAGCCCGGTGTGTCAGGGCCCCCAGGCATCTGAAACGCCATCATCGCGTTAACACTGCGGCCGCCCGGACGCGGCGCTCTGCTTGAGGGTTCAAAAACCATTTCGAAATCCTGCAGACCCCTCTGGCTTATAAACTGATCTTCACGAAGGTGCATGATAGTTTCCCAGCGGTCTTCAACGCACGTGGCGTAGTTACGGCGTACAGATCGACCCATGTTCCACTCGTTTAACTGAGTATTGCCCGGCCCGCCCTTAGTACCCAAGTTCGTATAATAGTACCAATACTGCCCCATTCTGTTCTCATTGGTTCCGCTTCTGAAATCATCAATGAGAATGTTGGCAGAAGCCCCAAAAGACAGCGCCAAAACCGCGGCGAGTCCGGTTCCTAACCGTTTTGTGAATTTTCCCATACTTCCCTTCCTTTTTTGGTTATAGTTTAGTGAAAAGATAATTCTGTTTAAGGTTACGGACAATTTCCTATTTTATATTATAAACTAAAATTAATGAAGAGGCAAGGTTTTTTTTGTTTTAGAGATTTTTAGTTGGGGCGACGGAGCGCGCTTTCTGCACGCGGAAAAAACAGAGAGGGGGGGAATCCATATCTTTTCACCCCGCCCCGGGTTAAAACCTGGGGCTATCAATCTTGCACCATTTCAGGGTGCGGAAATTACATCTTCGCATTAGACTCAACCTCAACACTCTCAGCCTGCATCTGCTCCTCAAGCACTGTTATAGCGCCGACAATGCGAAGCG
>WRCH01000075.1 GCA_009784115.1 Chitinispirillia bacterium | reverse complement strand
TTTTGCAAGGATTTACAGATGAACGAAACTCCTGATATTAAAAACAACAACGCAAAACAGATGATACATAGAAATATAAGCAGGGAGCGCTGTTTAGTCTGCTGTCCGGAAGGTTTATTTACACCCGAACACGCAACGCTTCTGCTATCACTTGGGTATGAGGTAAAAATTGTCAATTGTCATAATGATGCGCTGCGTGCTTTCTTTGCTGTAAAGCCAAGTCTGTTTTTGATTCACTACTCGTATCTACCGTCATTTCCGCACCGCCTTATACAGCTGTTTAAAATGGCTCACCGTACACCGATGGTACTGCTTCTCGCCGAACAAATTACGCAGGTGTGGGGTTATCTCCATCTCAAAAATGAGGGTGATTTTGAATTTATAGAGACTCCGCTGCGCTTGGAAGATTTAGCGTTAGGTGTAAAACTCGCGTCACAAAGATTTAAAGCCACGCGCCGTAAACTCTTTTTTAAGGACCTGCTTACCCACGCAGTTCTCGCGTCACCGGTTATTGGCCTTTTGGTTTATCTGATTGGAAGAGGGCCGGCTTGAGGAGCCGCGGTTTTTTAATCCCAGTGCACCTATCATCTGTTCGTCAGCATCAATTCCGGCTCCTTGAGTTGTGAGATATCCGCCTGTGATATAGCCGTTTGCGCCTGCGAAAAAGATCATGCTTTGAAGCGCACCGAGATTCGCTTCACGCCCGCCGCTTACTTTGATTGTTACATTAGGCATGGCAAGACGAAACATCGACACTATCTTCAACAGTTCAAGCGGGGACTCTTTCAGAGGCTCTATTCGTGTGCCGGGGATCGCATTTAGAAAGTTTATGGGAACAATATTTACGCCAAGATTGCGCAAGTCAACGCAAAGCTCTATTCTATGCTCCCAGCTCTCGCCTATCCCAAAAATTCCGCCGCTGCACACCCGCATCCCCGAAGTTTTTATTCGCATCACGGTATCGTATCTGTCATCGTAAGTATGCGTTGTGACTATATTACCAAAAAAAGAGCGGCTCGTTTCAAGGTTATGATTGTAAAAACTCACCCCTGCCTTAAAGAGCGCTTTAAGCTCGTCGTCACTGAGTATACCAAGTGAAGCGTGTTTTTCACCTGTGCCTTTACATTCACTAAGAGCTTTGCAGACAGTTTCAAACTCTGCCGGTTCAAGTTTTCTGCCGCTTGATACAACACAAAACGGGTATCCTTTTGACCATGATTCTTTACATTTGCGTATAATCTCACGCGGATCAGAAAGATCCTGTACATTAATATCCGCATTGTTGTGACTCGATTGAGAGCAAAATGAACAGTCCTCACAGCATCCGCCCGACTTAATATTCATAAGAGTGCACGGCTCTACTTTATTTTTAAAAAAGATACGGCGAACTTGATCGGCGGCGGCAAACAAAAGAGAGACCTTATCAAGCGGCCATTTAGCCACAACCCGCATATCGTCTTCGTCTATACCGTTTTCAATCGCTTTTTCAAACAGTCTTTGCGCTTCTTTAAAGTACTTCATATATATAAACCTCGTTATTGGCTTTTTAAGTTACAATTTAATGATTCAGTATAAAATAAAACATTCATCCGGCTGCTATGAAAAATTTTAATTTGAAACGTTATTTTCCTGTTTTTTATGGTATATTTATAACGGCAGCAAAAGCAGATTTTATAAACGACTTAATTAATAAAACGGGAGAAGAGATGAACACAGGAACAATCATCACAATTATTGCCGCATTTGCTATAATAACCGCTGTTATAATGACTCGCCGGAAAAACGAATTTGTAAGTTCTGCTCCGGCGGATTATGATGATATAAAACAAAAACTCGCAGTTAAAATTTCTGAAGTTGAGGCCAAGACCGCAGAAATTTCTGAGTTAAACGAAAAGATCAACAAACTTACAGATAACAACATAATTTCTATTAAAGAAATCGCCGGACTTCGAGCTGAACTTAACATGTCCGAGAAAAAATTGGAAAATCAAAAAACGGAATTTGAAGCTATGCAGGAGCGTACTAAAAAAGATTTTGAAAACATTGCGTATAAAATCATGGAGAAAAACACAGACACTTTCAACAAAAACAGCAAAGAGAAACTTGACGAGATTTTAAAGCCGTTCAATGAAAAATTGGGAGAATTCAAAAAGAAAGTTGAAGAGACCTCTGAAAAGGGAAATGAGAACAGAACCGCGCTCGAAACACTTATAAAATCTCTGCAAGATCAAACCAATAAGATAAGCGAGGAGGCAAATAATCTTGCCCTCGCGCTTAAAGGCGACAACAAAGTTCAAGGCGATTGGGGTGAGCTTCAACTGGAAGTTCTGCTCGAAAAACTAGGCTTTGAGGAAAATGTACATTACATAAAACAGGCTAATTTCAAAGATGAACACAACTCTAATACCCGCCCCGATTTTGTAATGAATCTTCCCGAAAACAGGCATTGCATTATAGATTGCAAAGTCTCTTTTACGGCTTATGAGCGGTTTTTCAAATCGGAAGATGAGAGTGAAAAAGAACGGGCGCTAAAAGAGCATATTTTAAGTATAAACAGACACATAAAAGAACTGTCAGATAAAAAGTACGAAAAACTCAACGGAATAAACTCACCTGACTTTGTATTTATGTTCGTACCTATTGAAGCAGCTTTGATGCTCGCAATTCAAAACGATCCATCGCTTGCAGAAGACGCGGCAAAGAAAAATGTAATGCTTGTAAGCACCTCAACTTTACTTTTTGCGCTTCGGACAGTAGCGTATATTTGGAAAGTGGACAATCAAAACAAAAATGTTCAGGAAATAGCGAAAATAGGCGGTGAATTGTACGATAAATTTGTTGGCTTTACTGACAACATGATAAGAGTCGGCAATCAAATGGATTCCGCGAAAAGCACTTACGATAACGCAATGAAGCAATTGACTAAGAAAAACATGGATGGAAGCGAAAACGCGGGAACTATCGTTGGCAAAATTGAATACATGAAAGAATTAGGAGCAGGCGCGGCAAAACAGATAAGTCCTATACTTTTGGAAAAGATAGAGGTGTGAGAATAAGAAACAGACAAAGTATGTTTCTTGTTCCGGTTTACAAATCCCGCACCGACAAAAAACCGGCAATATCTTCATTATGCTCCGTAAAGAAAGCGTGTCCGCCGGAGAGTGCTATGTGTATTCCCCCTATTTGCTTACTGAAATAAACGGATGCCTCTTTGGGAATGATTTGATCATCTTCGCCATGAAAAAACACAGGGCTTGTTTTCAGAGGTTCAAGCGGGTGAAGATCGGCCTGTTTCAAAAAGTGAAGACCGTATTGAAGCTGTTCAGCCGTATAATCTGACGTTGCTTTTGAATCGTATGACAATCCGCACCGTTTATAAAATGAGGTCAATACGTTTTGAGGATCCGTTGACAAAGTGCTGATCATCTGATCAACAACCGATTCGCGTACTCCGAAACGGCACCCCTCTTTTCGGCAAAACCGCGGGGTTGCTGAAAGCAGTATCAGCTTTTGCGGACAGATTATACGGGATATTGAATATGCGAACATCGCTCCCGACGACCATCCGGCAATCGTATTCGGTACATCATCATCTGTCAATTGACATTCAGATAAAACGATTTCGTGCCAGTTTTTTTTGAGCTGACGCGAATCAAACAGCTTCGGCACGATCTCATTGATGTCAATGTAATGTGCGTCTTTTCCGAATATCGGTTCAAGTATTTCCGGTTTAACCGCCCATCCGCCAAATACAATTGTTTTATTTGTTGGTAAATCTTTCAAACAGCCGCCTTTTTATATTGATTCATAATATTTAATACGTGCTCAATGTCTTCATCGGAAATTCCCAAATTAATCGAAAACCGTATTCGCTCTTTACCTTTGGGAACGGTTGGAGTGCGTATCGCCGGTACTTTTACATTATTGCTTTTTAGAAATGATGATAAGTCAAGCGCACGTTGCGCGCTGCCTGTTAGAACCGGTACTATTTGAGTTGAACACTCCATGCAATCCCATCCGCAAGCAGTAAGAGTATCTCTAAATTTTGCGGATTTTTCAAGCAGGGATTTTCCGATAGATGGATTTTTTCGGATATACCGCACAGCCGCTATATTATAAGCCAAGACAGAATGAGGGAGTCCGGTTGAGTAGATTAATGATCTTGCATTATTGACAAGGTAATTTTTCATTTCACTGCTTCCCGCAAAAAAACCTCCAAGACCGGCAACTGCTTTACTGAGAGTTCCCATACGGATATGCACGCCGTCACTAATACCGCTCTCCTCAACGAGTCCGCTTGCGTTTTTACCGAATATCCCTGTTGCATGCGCTTCGTCAACCATCACCGCGCATTTAAAACGTCTGCCCAAATCACAGATATCCGAAAGTAAAGCGGCATCTCCATCCATACTAAACACTGTATCTGTGACGATTAATTTATGCGGTGATGATGATTTACTTAAAAGCTCGTGAAGATGTTTCATGTCACTATGACGGTAACGGATAAGTTTTGCGCCTGAAAGAATGCTGCCGTCTATAATTGACGCGTGATTAAGTTTGTCACAAAAAATTTCTGTTTTTTTATTGCAGATTGCCTGGATGATACCTGTATTTGCAGCGTATCCAGAATTAAAAAGAAGAGCGCTTTCGCAGCGTTTCCAATCTGCAAGTTCATTTTCAAGCTGTTCATAGAGGGGGGATGATTGTGAGATAAGGCGTGACGCCATATTGCCGTACATCTTATTTCCGCTGATACGCAGAGCATCTTCTGCTATTTGATGATTATTTTGAAGCGCAAGATAACTGTTTGTTGAAAAATCGATAATCGACTCATCATTATAAACAGGCAGTCTTCTGAAAAGCGATGATTGATGACGTTTTTCATTATCTTCGTATAATGAATCAAGGAGAGGTATATTCATTAACGGAACACCTCCGCGATAGTCTCTTTTGTTAATGAAAAAATTTTATCAAGTTCATCAGCACTAACATTAAACGGCGGCATGTAGTATACAACATCTCCAAGCGGACGGATGATGAGTCCCTTTTGTAATGCGATTTGTGACAGTTTAAATCCTACCCTCATCTCTTTTGGGAACGGTTCTTTTGTCTCTTTGTCTTTGACAATTTCAAATGCGCCCGCAAATCCCAAATGTCTCACACCTGAAATATTTTTGTGGATATTAAGTGATGATAATTCCTTAGCGAAATATTGCATGACAGGTTCAGCTGATTTTGGATATTTATTTTCAACAAGAAGTTTGAGCGTTGCTAAAGCCGCAGCGCTTGCAAGCGGATTTCCTGTAAACGTGTGTCCGTGATTAAGAGTGCGGTTTGAAAATGGACCGCCCTTAAATTCATCGTATATCTCCTCTTTGACAGCGGTGACTGCAAGAGGCAGATACCCGCCGGTAAGGCATTTTGCAAGACACATTATATCGGGGACAAGTTTTGCATGATCACAGGCGAACATCTCCCCTGTCCGCCCAAACCCCATAGCGACTTCATCGGCAATTGTCAGCACGTTATGTTTTTTACATAACTCAAAGATTCGATATAAAACTTTGGGCGGATAGATTCTCATCCCAACAGCCCCCTGAACCATAGGTTCAAATATACAAGCGGCAACGCGCTTGCCATGATTATTGAGGATACGTTCAAGAGAATCCATGCACTCGGCAGAACAGCTTTCACAGTTTTTATTTGCAGGACAGCGAAAACAATACGGTGAATCTGTAAAGTGCGCCTTTTTAAACCGCTCCTGAAAAAGCGTGTGAAACGCGGGGATCCCGCCTACAGAGACCGCGCCAAGAGTATCACCGTGGTACCCGCCGCCAAGCGCGACAAATTCGCTGCGATCATTATCCCCGCGTGCCGCGTGATATTGTAAAGCGATCTTGAGAGCCACTTCTACAGACGTTGAACCGTTATCGGAATAAAAAATCCGCTTAAGCCGAGGAGGCAGAACTTCTCCCAGAAGTGAAGTAAGTTCCGCCGTAGTATCGGAGATAAATCCCGCCATCAAAACGTGTTCTAATTTGTCAAGTTGGTTTTTAACGGCTGTACTGATTTGCGGATTGCAGTGTCCAAAAGCGCTTACCCACCACGAACCTATCGCGTCAATGTACTGCTTGTCATCCGTACCATATAAATAAATACCCGATCCGCGCTCAATTACAAGCGGGAGATGATCTATCATTTCGTTATGGGATGTAAAGGGCATCCACAAATGGTCAAGCCACAGGTTTGATCTCATTGCAAAACTCCATAAGCATTTCGTCTGAAATACTTTTATAATCTACATCAAGGCAGGGAGCGGGAGCGATATGTTTGCGTATTGTTTTAATGTTATCTTCATAAATAAAATCACGTTCTATATTTTGCGCGTTATTGATGATAACTCCGATTACCGGAATCTTATATTGCTTTAAGATGTTTAATGACAAAAATGTATGATTGAGAGTTCCAAGCCCCGGAGTTGTGACAAGAATCGCAGGGATATTGAGTGCCTTAATAACGTCAATAATATATTCGTTGTCGTTGACAGGTACAAGAACGCCGCCGGCTCCTTCTACTATCATAATATCCGTTTGAGTTTTATCACAGAGAGTCTTGTATGCCGTGGTGATATCGCCAATATTTATGTTTTGTCCGGCAAGATTCGCGGCAAGATGCGGTGAACAGGCCGGTTCGTAGCGATAGGGGGAATGAAGTTCGATATCGGTTTTATGATTCGTAAGCTCAAGCAATGAAAGCGTGTCTGATCCCGCTAACATTTTTTTATCCGGTGATAATTGACATCCGGTCTCTACCGGTTTCATATAGCTCACACTGCGGCCAAGTTTTGAAAATCCGCGCAGTAGAAGTTTTGAGATGTGGGTCTTACCCACGTTAGTTCCGCTGCCTGTTATGAAGATTCCCGACATTTTCTCGCCATCCCTATAATCGAGCTATAAGTTAAACTCACTTTTCCATCAACAGAAAACATTGACGTATAATCCCCGCACAATTCATCAAGCTCTTTACGATTAAGAAGTTTCCCTGCTACAGCGGTAGCACCAATATTGCTGAGACTCTTCAATGCAGAAATCGCATCGTTAAATTGCAACGTTTTATTAAATGATTGAACACTCTCTTTTAAAATATGAAATCCGGCGCTCTCAAACACAGAAAAAAGTTCTTTTTCGGATGGCAGCCAAACAGAAGGGGGTAATCCCCTGTTTGATCTTAATGTATTGATCTCCTTAAAAGAGTCCTCAACAAAAACGGCAAAATATAAAACTCCGTCAGATTTTAAAAGGTCAGATACCTTACAAAGAGTAGTATGCGGAGAAGAGACCCACTGTAACATGGAAGCAGCAACAGCGCCGTCAAGCGACATCGGCCGAATAGGAGGAAATTCTATATCGCCGTTGATCGCAAAAACTCCATCACCACGCAGAACTGCACAGCGCAGCGGTGAAAACGCTATGTCAAGGCAAATAAAATTCGTCCTGTCAGGCAGCGGTGTAAGATCATCAATAAGCGCTCCTGTCGCGCTTCCTATATCACACCACAGTTGCCCCAAACCTATATCATCCTTTATAATACTCGCTAAACGCTGTACAATTTCAAGCTGTACGGCTGCGCCTAAATCATAAGATTTGGCCGATTTGTCAAACCGAGCGGCAATTCTTTTTTTGTATAGCGGAGTTATTGGATTCGTCATAATATACTGGTGAACGGCATAAATTGACACTGCACCGCACGCAACTGCACGTAGGGCCGGCTCTGCTGCTTGGCGGCACAGTGTCAATTTATGCCGTGGTTTAGTATAGATACAGTTAAAATCAATTGTTAAAAACTAATGTATAAAATACAATAATGAAATGGCAAATAGCGAAATGCCAATTTTTTTATATTTGATACGATTTTCCTTTTCAACACACCTGTCTTTTATTTAAATTAATTCTCTTACACTTTTGCGCTCTCAGGTCTCTTTTTCCGTTACAATAATTCTCATATCTCAATTTCTCGCTTTCCAAAAAACTACTCCCGTTAACTAAAACCACAACCTTATGAAAGGTGGATGATATGCTGCATCATATCCGCGCTTCCGTTTTCGGCCTGTTTTGTCTCTCTTTTTTTGTGATATTTTTCTCTTGCAGTAAAACCCCCTCTCCTACACAGATTGAAAATTACGGGACACTCGAGATCAGGGCGAATGTAATCTCTTCAACTCTAAAAAAAGAGAACGCGATAGCGCAGACTATAGCTGACAGTCTCGTTGTAGAGGTAAGCGGGGAAGGAATTGAAACCGCGCGATTCGCACACAGGCTTGATCTCTCAAGACCCGCTTTGAACGAAACGATTACAAAAGTACCGGTTGGAAGGAATTTGCGTGTATCAATATGGGCAATCAGCAGAAGCGGCGCGGTAACTCATATTGACTCGGTTGAATACCATACGGCTAATATCGAAAACGCAAGAGTCACACCCATTACCACGACTCTTATTCCGGCGGCGGGATCTATTTATTTGCAGTTTCTTGATATGCCGACTAACACTTGGGTACATGCACAGTTCGTTTCGAGTGATGAAAATGTCATAGCTTCCGGTTCCGCTCCCAGATCTACAAGAACATTTGTGAGCCTTGATAATATACCGCATATGACCGCCGGCGTATTGACGGTAGTTGTGACAGACGGCAGCAGCGACACGGCTTATATTGCGAACAGAGAGTTGACATTTAACGCCCGTACCGACAACAGTATTGATCTGCATTTTACTACATACAACAGCGCGCTTGGGTTCGATATTACCATGTATGAGCCGGGCGTTACTACTGGTTCTTTTAATTTTAATAACGGTAATTTGAATAATCCCCAGTCGATTGTTGAGGAGACAGGAGAATTGATAATTACGGAGATCATGTGGAATGCGACTAATGATAATTATATCGAATTGTATAATCCAAGCGATGAAGCGGTATTTTTTGAAACGTTAACGACTGATGTAAACGGAACTGTACGCGATTTTGAAGATGTGACGGTGGGCCCAAAGAGTTATCTTGTTATTGGCCGCCATGCACTGCCGCATGTTGACATACACACTACAGCTACCGGCGGACTGCCGATTACAAGTACAGGGAACTGGATAACGATCAGGCGCGGACGGACGGGCGCAGTAATTGACAGAGTGATATTTGCCGCCGGAACAAGCAACACCGTAGGCTGGCCGGCGTTATCAGCGTCAAATATAAGATCAATAGAATTAGACAGAGACAAATACTGTGTTACCGAGAACAATTTCGGTAAAAACTGGAAAGCATCAACAGCTGCAGTACCAATCCCCGGAACCACAAATCAATATGGTACACCGGGGTTTTAATATTTATGTTAAGTTTTGAAGCGCTTTCTCAGTCTTTTCCAAATTCTCAACAAGTCCCTGATACTTCTCCCGCTCCTTTTCAACAACGTCGGCTGGAGCGCGGGCTGCGAAGCTCTCGCTCTCAAGACGCGCCTTTGTGCTCTGAACCAAAGCTTTAAGGCGATTCACCTCTTTTGTCAAACGCTCGATTTCAACATTTTTGTCGATGAGCCCTTCAAGACTTAAAAATATCTGATTGCCTCTCACTACCGATGTCGCGGCGAAGCCGGGTTTCTCTGCTTGCAGAGAGACTGACGTCTCGGAGAGTTTTGCGAACTGGTTGATTGTTGCTATTTGTGAAGCGAGCCACTCTTCGCTTTCACTGTCTGAGGGGATTATAACCGCGGTGCCTTTTTTATCAGGCGGCACATTGTTTTCGGAACGGATAGTGCGCAGCGCTATGATACAGTTTTTGAGAAGCTCAAACTTCGTTTCAATGGTATCATTTACAAACGATGAATCAAACTTCGGATAGGAGGCAATCATTATTGACTCCGAGTCTATTAGTCCGGCAAATGTCATTTTGCTTCTGAGATGACCCCAAATCTCTTCCGTTATAAACGGCATTACAGGATGCAGAAGTTTTAGAATAGAACCAAGCACATATCCGCAAAGAGACAGCGCGTCGTTTTTGCGCTCTTCATCCTCTTCCTGATAGAAGTCGGCCTTTTTTGCCTCAATGTACCAATCACAAAACTCACCCCACGCAAAATCATAAATCGTATGGCACGCTTCGTTAAAACGGTACGCGTCAATCGCACTGTCCATATTTTTGATAACATGCTGCAATCTTGACAATATCCATTTATCCTCAGCTTTCAATCTCTCAAGCGGCGGAAGTTCTCCCTTTACAACCTCGTCTTTGATATTCCCAAGCAGAAAGCGCGACGCGTTCCACATTTTGTTTGCAAAGTTACGGCCTATGTCAAAGGTATCCTTACCCAAAAACACATCGGCGCCCTGAGCCGTTATCATCATCATGGAAAAGCGCATCGCATCGGAGCCGTAATCCCGTATGATGTCAAGCGGGTCAATAATATTGCCAAGTGACTTGCTCATCTTGCGTCCGGTTTTGTCGCGTACCGTACCATGCAGAACTACATCGGTAAACGGCAGCTCGCCGGTAAAGTGATACCCGGCCATTATCATCCGCGCAACCCAAAAAAACAGAATATCCGGGCCGGTTGCGAGCGCGTCTGTCGGATAAAATTTCTTCATGAACGCATTGTCTTGCGGCCAGCCCATTGTCGAAAAAGGCCAAAGCCAGGATGAAAACCATGTGTCAAGCACATCCTCATCCTGCTGTAAATTTGTTGAGGAGCATTTTGTACATTTATTTGGAGTCTCTTCGCTGACTATAACTTCGCCGCAGCCGCAATACCAAACAGGAATACGATGACCCCACCAAATCTGACGCGATATGCACCAGTCTCTTATATTTTCCATCCAGTCAATATAAGTCTTCTTCCACCGCGCTGGAAAAAAACGCACTTCGTCATTGAGCGCGGCTTTGAGCGCAGGCTCAGCCAAAGGTTTCATTTTGACAAACCACTGATCTGAATAGTAAGGCTCCACAACCGTATCACAGCGGTAACAGTGGCCTACGGAGTGAACGTGTTCATCAATTTTCTCAACAAGTTCAGCCGCGATAAGATCTTCGATGATCGCCTTACGGCAGGCAAAACGATCCATCCCCTTATATTTTTCGGGAATATCGCCGGCCATGTGTCCGCTCTCATCCATAACCATAACAGGCGTGAGCGTGTGGCGCTGACCCATTGCAAAGTCGTTAGGGTCGTGCGCAGGCGTTACTTTTACAGCTCCCGTCCCAAACTCCTTATCGACAAAACCATCCTCAATAAAAGGGATTTCCCTCTCAGCTAACGGCAGTCGGATTTTTTTACTTTTAAGCTCGCTGTAACGCTCGTCTGCGGGATTGACAGCCACGGCGACATCACCAAGCATCGTCTCAGGCCGGGTAGTAGCTACTACCACATATCCGCTTCCATCAGCATAAGGATAACGAAGATGATAGAGCTTTCCATTAAGCTCTTTATGCTCAGCCTCTTCGTCAGACAGCGCTGTTTGACATCTCGGACACCAGTTTATTATATACTTGCCTTTGTAAATTAACCCCTCATCATAAAGCTGGACAAAAACTCTCTTCACCGCGCGCGAGAGACCTTCATCCATTGTAAAGCGCTCTCTGTCCCAGTCACAGGAAGACCCCAGTTTTTTCAGCTGATTGGTGATAGTGGCGTGATACTCCTCTTTCCACTTCCATACTTCGCTGACAAACGCTTCACGGCCTAAAGAGTGGCGGCTTTTTTTCTCCTTGGCAAGACGCTTCTCCACAACGTTTTGAGTCGCTATACCGGCGTGGTCTGTGCCCGGCATCCACATGGTTTCAAAACCTTTCATTCTTCTGTGGCGTATGAGAATATCCTGTATCGCGTTATTGAGCGCGTGACCCATATGCAGCACGCCGGTCACATTAGGCGGCGGGATTACAATAGAGTATTTAGTTTTCTTCGAAGTTTCGCCGCCGTGAAAATATCCCTGCTTCATCCAATGAGCGTACCAGCGATCTTCAACAATCTTGGGGTCGTACTGTTTTTCCATTTTTCGTTAAATCCTGTAATAAATCAATAGGGTGGAAACTTGAAAACGCGGCGAATCGATTTTTATTGTTTAGGGCGCGGAGTTTCCCCCGCGCCCGTTAAACAGGTTTTTACTTCTTAGCCTGCTCAATCGCCACGGCAATCGCCACAGACGCGCCAACCATCGGATTATTACCCATTCCAATGAAACCCATCATCTCAACGTGCGCGGGAACTGATGAAGAGCCTGCGAACTGAGCGTCTGAGTGCATACGGCCCATTGTGTCGGTCATGCCGTAAGAGGCGGGACCCGCGCCCATGTTGTCGGGGTGAAGAGTACGGCCTGTACCGCCGCCGGAAGCGACTGAAAAATACTTCTTTCCCTGCTCGCTGCACTCTTTCTTATATGTACCCGCAACCGGATGCTGGAAACGCGTTGGGTTTGTTGAGTTACCTGTGATAGAAACATCAACGCCCTCATGGTGGAAAACAGCAACGCCCTCGCGGACATCATCCGCACCGTAAACCTTAACGGCCGCCTTTTCGCCGTCGGAGTATTTAGTCTCTTTGACAACACTCAATTTGCCGGTGATGTAATCAA
This sequence comes from Chitinispirillia bacterium, assembly GCA_009784115.1. Lineage (GTDB taxonomy): Bacteria > Fibrobacterota > Chitinivibrionia > Chitinivibrionales > Chitinispirillaceae > WRCH01. The sequence goes on along the minus strand of WRCH01000075.1, from coordinate 950 downwards.
ACTTCGTATCCACATATGTAAACCCGTTGATACGCGAAATGATCTGCGCGGCGTCTTTGCCAAGACCGTTCAGAATAACGCGCAAGGGGTCTTTGCGGGCCTTGTTAGCGCTGCGGGCAAGACCGATAGCGCCCTCCGCGGCGGCAAACGATTCGTGGCCTGCCAGAAACGCAAAACACTTCGTTTCGTTAAGCAGAAGCATAGACGCGAGATTACCGTGACCGATACCGACTTTGCGGTCGTCGGCGACAGAGCCGGGAATGCAGAACGCCTGCAATCCAACGCCAATCGCTTTGGCCGCTTCGCTCGCTTTTGTTTTGCCTTCCTTGATCGCAATCATAGCGCCGAGAACATAAGCCCAGCGGGCGTTCTCAAAGCTGATCGGCTGAATCTCTTCTGTCATTTTGTAGGGGTCAACACCATAGTCTGCACAAAACTTGCGTGCGTCTTCAAGAGTCTCAAACCCGTACTTCTTGAGCACAGGAGTGATCTGATTTATTCTTCTTTCGTATCCTTCAAAAAGCGCCTTCATCTATTTTCTCCTCATTATAATCGGTTGTTCACAATGAAATGATCGTATTTATTGGTGTCTTGGATCAATGTATTTGGCAGCGTCCTTATATCTGCCGTAAGTGCTGGTCGCTTTTTTGAGCGCTTCGTTTGCGTCGGTTCCTTTGGCGATCCACTCCATCATCTTGCCAAGGTGAACAAACTCATATCCGATAACAAGATCATCCTTGTCAAGCGCCATCTTCGTAATATAACCCTCAGCCATTTCCAAATAACGTACGCCTTTATCGACAGTTCCGTAGGTTGTGCCAACCTGCGAGCGCAGACCTTTGCCGAGATCCTCAAGACCGGCGCCGATAGGAAGTCCGCCTTCGGAAAACGCGGTCTGACTGCGGCCGTAGATGATCTGCAAGAACAGTTCGCGCATCGCTACGTTGATC
>WRCH01000074.1 GCA_009784115.1 Chitinispirillia bacterium | reverse complement strand
TTTCCTCAGCAATGATAATATCCTGTTTTTCGAAACCGTCACGGACGCCGGTTACCTGATACGAGAACTCAACGTCCTTGAATTCGGAAAAATCTGACGGTTTCATTGCGACCACGATTCTTTAAAACATACAATGATATTAAAACACAATACTACTTACCAAACAACCGAAATTTACTACTTGAGAGGTATTGCCAAGATTACTGCCTGAAAATGCTAATGCTGAAAAAAACTTTATTTAAATAATAACACCACTTTTAAATAAAAACAAGATTTTTTAATTTTTTTAACGGCGGCGAGCGGCGGGCTGGCAATACAATTTTACAGCATAGCGATTGTTACTTATTAAATTAAAAAAGGGCCGCCTCATTTTGAGCCAACCCTTTTTGCTGGAGTTTTACAATCCAGTATTTACACTATCACCTGCATCCGCCCTCAGGACACTGCGCCGGTACAAACGTAGATTGACCATTGTCCCTGTTTCTGTAAAATGAGGCGGCTTGATCTTTTGGGATCTCGTTAGCCCCGGCGCTCCAAAAATCGGTGATGCCGCTGCTGCCGTTAGCCATTTTCGTGAAACTCCTGAAGTCGCCGCGTTCATACCCCATAAATGAGTTGTGCATGAAATTTCCGCCCGATGTTACAACGTACAGATAATCGGTCACATACTCATAAGGGTCGCCGTCTCTGCATACTCGGTTGGCTCCAAAGCCTGTACAAACCTCCTGGCCGATCCCGCTTTTTGTTATGCGCAGAAATGTGTTGTTGACTGTAAACCAAGTGCCGTTGGCAAGTATCCCGCCGCTTACGACGAACCGGAATTCATCGAGGTCTACGTCTTTTCTGTAGTGATGCGCGCTGGTCCGGTTGATTTGGAGCCATCCGGAGTCCGGCCCGTCCAAAAGCCGTTCGTCCTGCTGCCTGATAGACTGCGGCATATTGACCATGTCTACCATCTTATACAGAGTCTCAAAGTCGGGCTGTGAGCGGGCTAACTCTTCACCCCTCATCAGGTTGGCTATTGCGGGTTTGGCAACGTTGGGCGCCTCCTCTTTTACTATTCTTCCCGCTCCGCCCATCCCGTCGGTAATAAACGAACCGTCTTTATCGTTAAGAAAGATATACGCGTATCTTGTGATAGATGGAGTTAGACCAAACCCGCCCTGGCCCGGAGTCGGAACAAACACGAAGCTGATGTTGTTTGAAGTGAACCACTGACCGTTGGTTACGGTTTCGCGCCCGCCCCAGCTGCTTGTTGAGGTCGCGGTGCCGTCCGCCCAAATTCTAAAACTGGTACCGCCCGAACCGCCGGCCGGACTCGTTGTCGCCCATCTCGCGTCGCTGCCTGTAACCCAGCGCAGGTCGCGGTAAGAGTTCACCGGCTCCGCGCCCATAGTTGGAGCATAGAGCTGGCAGGGATGAATATAGAGCGGAGGCAAATCTGTATCTGCCGAAAGTACTAAACGCAGTGTGGGGCCTACGCCTTCTATTGAACGGATGAGGCGCCCCGTTATGTTATCGCCGACATTCTGCGCGTTGCGCCGCGTTTTCTGATTGTGCGAGCCGCTGCCAAGTCCTACCGGGTCTGTCCCGCCCATAATCGTAGCGCTCCAAGTGTTGTACGCCCACTCTTCGGTAGTGCCGAATGTCAAACTGTCGCGATGATGTTTCCCCGCGTACTCAAACTCCGCCTCGGTCATCATACGGTAATTTCTGCCTGTCAACTGGCTTAACCGGCAGGCGAACTCATGGGCGTCGTACCACGTTCCGCTTGTGGCGCTGCCGGTAGTCGTACCCATCACGGCGCGCCACAGAGCCTGCGTTACTGTGGTTCTTGCTATAAAATAGGAGCTGACCGTCACACCCTCCACCGGAGCGGCGTCCTCTGGACATCTGGTAACACTGCCCGGCACGCAGCCCATGGTAAATGTACCGCCAGGGATATATACCATGTGAAAAACGCCGACAGAATCACCGTTTATTCTAACTGTTTGGGTAAAACTGGCAGACGTTGTCTGCACGACCGGAGTCAGTGTAAACTCCTGCAGCGGATTATCTCCCGCCGTCGGCGTCCACTTGCGCGACTGAGTGATATGCCCGTCTGCGCTGACGGTTATAGTCCACTCACCGTAATCAGGTTCGGCGGCCGCCATGCTATTTATTGACAGGGGACTCGCCGTACCGCTAATAAACGCGATATTGATATTCAGTCTGCCGCCGCTGTGGGTTATTCTGCTTGAAAAAGAGCTGCCGTTTATCCCCTTAACAGAAAGCAGATAAACACCCGCGGGAATATTAGAACGCGATATGCTGTTTGCCGCGTTAGACGCAGATATTTTGCTGTTCAATATTCGTCTGCCGTTTACCGAATGCAGAGAGATTGCCGCATTCTGATACTGCTGAGGCTGTAAGCTGAGAGTAACATTACCGCGGCTCTTGCTTAACCATGCCCCGCTGCCCGCTCTATTCTGCGCCCGGTGTAGTACCGATGCCGGAGCCAGTACCTCTTCGGGCTGCGGCCGGCTGACTAACTTAATGCCGAACGGCCTTTGAGTGTTTGCCGTCACGGAGCCTTCATCTCCCGTACCCTGTCCGACAGCAGGGGGGTCTATCTTTACACTGGCGGATGTGTTTACAACAACCGGAACCTGCGCGTCTACCTCCTGTGCGGAGGGGTTTACCGCAAAAGCAAACACAAGAATCAACGCGTTAAGCGCCGCAATCGGTTTTGTCATCACTTTCAGTAACTGTCGTTTTGATTTTGTAATACTCATTACATCTCCTTTATGGGTGATGCTGCTTGTGGGATTTTTATATATATGACTATGATAATTCTAAGTTTGCGGTCTTGGAGACAGTATTAATTATTATATATTATTACGGGATAACCGCGCAATAAAAAAATTAAATAAATTTATTGGCGGGGGCCAACAGAAACGGCGCGGCGCAAACTCGTATATGTCAACGCAAAAATGCAACTCCGTTCCCCAAAAAAGAAAAAAAACGTTGATTAAGAAAAAAAGTTGTTGTTTTTTCTCGGGGGGATACCTATATTGTACGCTGTACTTTCTCCCGGAGCTAAAGGGCGCTGTGCGCCGCAAGGTTTCGGGATGCCGGTTTTTCATCACAAAAAGAGACCTGTTGTGAATAAAGCGATCCTCCCCATTGCTGAAGAGGGAAGTCTTGCTCTCTACCTTAAAGAGATAAGCAAGCTCCAGCCGCTGCCTTCAGAGCGTGAAGCGGAACTTGCCGCTAAAATTAAAGACGGCTGCCGTAAATCTCTTGATATTTTAGTTAAGGCGAATCTGCGTTTTGTCGTTAGTGTTGCGAGAAACTATCAGAATCAGGGGTTATCACTCAGCGATCTGATAAACGAAGGCAACATGGGGCTTGTAAAAGCCGCGCGGCGCTTCGACGAGAAGAAAAATTTCCGTTTCATATCGTACGCGGTATGGTGGATCAGACAAGCGATTCTGCAGGCGCTTGCGGAACAGTCCCGAATCATGCGGCTGCCGCTCAACCGTGCCGGGGCTATCCACAAGATAAATAAAACGCAGATAGAGCTTGAGCAGCGCTATAACCGCACTCCCGATATCAGCGAGATCGCACGCGAACTCTCAATGTCCGAGGCGGCTGTACAGGAGACTATTTCTATCTCCAATAACTATGTCTCTTTAGACGCACCGGTAAAAGACAACAGCGGCTCTTCGCTAATAGATTTTATCGGAAGCTCTCAGGGCGCCAGCGGAGCCGATGATAATGTTCAAAATATGTCGGTGCACGAGGAGATCAGACAGCTCCTTGATACGCTGACCGATAGAGAACGTGAGATTATTAAATTATATTTTGGTATAGATAACGACGCCGCCTACACTCTTGATGAGATAGGACGCAAATTTAAAATCACGCGCGAACGTGTGAGACAAATAAAGTCAAAAGCTCTAAACAGGCTCAAAAGCGCTAAAGATGTTTTTACTATACGGTCTATCGATTAGTTTTAAATATGATCATCGATACGCGGATTTATCAGCGGGTTTATATTATTTTTGATTGATGATATGATTTATTTACTAAAGGTGGTCAATACGATGATAATTAAAAAAATAACTTTTTTTTCGACAGCTGCTTGCTGTGCGTTTTTGATTGGCGCCTGCGCTCCAAAAAAAGTTCTTGTAGATTTCAATAATGTCCCCGATACTCACCATTGTCAATTCATGAAAGAGATCTGCAAAGAGGCGGAAGAGTTTAACCGCCGATTTCAATCCATGAGCGCCGAAGAGAAGGAAGATGCTAAAACTATCAACAACGCTTATGTTCAGCAGTGCGCCGACGCTCAGGAGATGTGTAAACGCAGCGCGAAACAATAATAAGATGTTACCATCGTAATCCGAATTCTTGAATTTTCCGCGTGTTTAAGACACGCCCGCACCGTCTTCGGTGCGTCTGTACAGCCCAGGGTTTTAACCCCGGAGAGGGTGTATGATCAAAATATTTAAGATAATTTTCGCGGTGTCAGTCTGCGTTTTTTTCGCCGTCTCCTGTGCGCCCAATATGGCGCGTATCCGTCAAGACGAGCCGTCTGTTGATAAAGATCAAACAATAAAAAAAGATGCCGCCGAAGAGTCAGCGGAAAAAATTCCCGAAGAGGCTCAGGATTCAACGTCGTTTGGAGAAATTTTTGGCGATGAGACGGCAGAGGAAAAACTTACCGAAGAAGAGATCACACCAAAAGAGCTTGAGCCCGTTTTTGGCGGAAGACTCAGAATGTATGTTGACCGGGGATTTTTAGATGAGACGGTATCACAGCTTGTTTGGCTGAGTCCTTTTAGTGAATCGATCGGCGAAAAAGCACTGTTTGCGGTGACAGACTCCACTAACAGGCGAATTGAGTTAAAGTTAACGGACAGATTTGTCCGCGGGAATGGTCAAAGAGTAACGGCGCTTGACTTTGTAGAGCACTGGTCGCAGCTATTGAAAGCGCATCCCGCGCAGGGGCTGGCGCTGTTTCGTAATATTCAGGGAGCGCAGGCGTATATAGACGGCAAAGATCCGCTTATGAGAGGATTTAGAGCGCATGACGAGCAGACTATAAGAATGCGCACCGACAAAGCGGATCCGCAAATTTTCGCGCGCCTTAACTCGCCCAAACTCATACCCGGCTCTTTAATGCTTGGTCCTTATTACCCTGCCGCCGTTAAAGAGAAAGAGGTAAAAATTCTCCCCAATAAACACACTGTTTCAGCTCCTGTATTTTTGCAGGAGTGGGATATTAGTCTTGGCGGTGATTCCGATATAATGCAATCGTTTTCGCTTGGGATGTACGAAGCGATGATTATTTGGTCACAGCCTGATTTGGAAAGAGTCAGAACGCAATTAGGCGATAAGGTAACGCTTAGTAAACTTTCATCAGACCGTTACTTTTTGTCATGCGCAATTGAAAATGAGCAGATCCGCCGTATCATACGAAGCAGAGTAAACGCCGCTGATCTTCTGAAAAATAGCGTTAAAGCAGAGGGCGAAGAGATTTACAGCGTAACCGTTTTAAACGAGAATACCCAAAAGCCGGCGCCAATTGCCGCAGTCGCATCTATTGCGCTTATAACTCCGGTAAGAATCGCATACCGCATTGATGATCCTGTATCAAAAATCATAGCGGAAAGATTGTCCGAAGATCTTAACGCAAACGGATTACAAACCGAACTTCACGGCGGCAATGCTTTGGAGTACGAGACAATGCTTCTGAAAAAAGAGTACGACTGCGCGGTAGGCTGGGTTCCGCAAACTGTAGTTGATAACGTAACCGAGCAGCTTCATTTGGCAACCATGTGGTTTTCTGATGATACAGATTCGCAGGCACGAATCCGTGACAGCAGAGAGATTCCTCTGTTTTCGGTAGACAGTTATCTTCTTTTGAGGGATGATGTGAGACTTCACGGCGGAAAGCTGACCGGTATTTGGACTGAAAGAAATTAGGCGGCCTCTAAAAACGTAGTTCGGGCACAGTGCAGTATGCGATAACATCGTGATAAGCGCAAGTCGGAGCGTACTGTACGGAGTTTTTAGAGGTCGCCTAATTAAGTAAAAAATTCATCTATTACGCTATTATATTCCGATAAGGAAGCGCTGAGCATAATTTTCCTGCTCAGCTTGCCGCTTTTATCAAGCCCCCCGCCAAGATATCCCCACATCTCTTTCATTTTGCCAAGCACATTAGTCAAGGGAAGAGCGCCGCTGTTTATATCAAGCAGTTCATCTAAAAATTTACGCAGGATTACGGCAGATTCGGATGAATCAGTATTTTCGCCTTTAAGTATTGCGAGAAGATTTGGATTTATAATAACGCCTCTGCCAATCATCCATCTGTCAATTGCGGGAAAACGGTTTTTGAGATAATTAAAATAATCTAATGACCGAATATCTCCATTGTATACTACCGTGTGACGGCACATATCAAAATATTTATGAAAACTATGAAGATCTACACTGCCTTCGTAGGCTTGAATACCCGTGCGGGGATGGATTATTATCTCTTTTATTGGATAGTTGTTAAATACGGGGATCAGCGCTTCGAGATCATCTTTATTTTCAAATCCCAGCCGTACTTTTATTGACAGTTCAATCGGGAGTTTAGGCATTGTGTCATCAAGAAATTTTTCTATTATGTATTTATGAGGAAGAAGACCGCTGCCCCGTTTTTTACGTGTGATGAGCGGAGCTGGACAGCCAAGATTCCAGTTTACAGTTGAAAAACCAAAGTCTGCGAATCTGCGGGTCAATAATAAAAATCCGCCGCTATCGGAACCGATAATTTGCGGGATGACTCTGCCGGTATCGTTATTTTGCGGCAAGGTGTCTTTAAAATAACAATCGGCAACGCGGGTTCCTCTTACTGTAGAGACAAACGGCGTTACTATATAATCGAATTTGCCGAAATACTTTTCGTAAACGGAGCGGAAAACATGATCGGTCACCCCGCGCAGGGGAGCTAAATAAAATTGATGATTCATAAAGATACTGCTTTCCTGCACGCGTTTACACTGCACCGCACGCAACTGCACGCAGGGCCGCGGGGTTGCTCAGCGGCACAGTGTAAACTCGTGCAGGGAACTTATTTTTCAGTACCGCCACCTTATACCAAATTCTATAAGCTGATCTTTGCTGAACAGCGGCATCATCTTTTTTTCACCTTTGTAATTTTCTGATTTAAAATACTCGCTTGAATCATACATGGGCATGCCGCGGCCGGGTTCGTAATTATAGTTTATAAAGAAACCAAGAGTATGTTTGAAGCTGTAAAGATCGGCGCTCAGTTCAAAGGCGCCCGACCAGTAGTTAGTACCGGCGGTGCCGCGAAAGAGGGCGAGATTGTGATGAGCCCCAAGTATCCAGTGACTGCTTTTGAAAAATGAGTACCCCGTTCCAAGAGAAAAATTATTGGCAAAGGGGTGTCCGCCGTTAATAATTGTTTTATCTACATTGCCAAACTCGCGGATAAAATAGCCGGCTCTGAACTGCCATCTCAAACGATCAAAAAATTCCCATACGCTAGCTTCAAGAAGATATTCTCTTTGCAGTTGAAACCGGTAATTGTCAGATGAAATTTGAAGATAGATCTCATTCCAGTAGGGAGTATCACGCTCCTTGCGGTCTACCTGATGAAAACAGGTGTGATCAAGTCCCGATTGATAAAATAATCCTCCGCGGCGATATTCAAAAAAAGGTCTCAGCGTATAATACGTATCCCTTGGACTAAAGAGAATTGACGCGTTTTGTCTCCCCATCCCTATATAGGTACTGTAATACATCCCCCAAAAAACAATTTCATCATACGAAACAAACATCGCTTCAAATTCCGTTTTGCCCGAAACAAGAAATGCCTCTTTGAACTCTTCGTTTTTGTAGTTGCTGTACGTGCGCGCATCCTGCTGGAAATAGTATTCGGGCAGCAGGTCAATTTTGCTTAGTATTGTTTTAAGGTTAGATTCCGGTTTATCCGCTAAAACAGTAATACACAGAGCCGGAATTATCAGACTTAAAAATGGTAAACGGATAATACGATTAATATTAAATTTTGCAGATGTGATCAATTGGCACTGCCTTTTTTAAAGTATAGAATAAAAATATATCAGGGTGTAGTCAAATTTCATTTGTTACGTCTCGTTCAATCCTAAAATCAATCTCAGCACCATATTAGCCTGATGCCCTGCGCAAATTTGAACTCTGGGAGACATCAGTCCATTACCCACAGACGCAGCGCTTGCTCTGTCGCCGCAAGTGTAGAGCCGTCCAAAATTCAGCTCTGTTTTTATATCGTTGGAGCTTCCAAAACCAGCCATACCGGATGCGGCAACAATTTTTACATCGGGAAAGTTTGAAAGCAGTGCTGATACAAGCATCGCTTTTGTCTCAGGATTATCAAGCGCTTCACAAACGATATTGTACCCATTAAACAGATCGCAGGCATTTTTTTCGGTAATGTATGCGTCAATCGTTTTAATGCTGATAAAGCAGTTAATATCTTCAAGCTGACGTTTCAGCGCGTCAGTTTTTTTGGATCCGAGATGTGAGATGCAATAACTTTGTCTGTTAAGATTGCTTGGCTCTACGATATCATGATCTACAAGCAGTAATTCTCCAACTCCCAGCCGGCCAAGCGCTATGGCGATATGCGAACCCAAACCGCCAAGACCCGCGACAGCAACTTTTGCGCGTTTGACTTTCTCATGCACTTGCGGAGTATGGCGGCCGGCCATCATGCTTTCAAGTTCATCGCGGTTCGGCATGACTCCTTTTTTAATTACGCAGAGAGTATCGCCCTCTTTTAACGCACTGTTTTCAGAGAGTTGATAACCGTTTAAAATGATAAGATTGCCATCGCCTTTGAGTTCAAAGGCAGATTTACATGGTGTATTAATAATTTTGCCATTTAAGGTAATTTGCATTTAACCGCCGCCAAAAGTAATTTTTTTAATAATATACCGGTACACGGCACGAGCTTACACTGCACCGCACGCAGGGCCGTGAGGCTGCTTAGCGGCAGAGTGTGAACTCGTGCCGTGATTCGATATACGATAATATACAAAAATAATAGGGTGCTTCGCTATTCTGAAGACCCCTTTATTTTCATTTTTTGTATGCTTTAATTTATCGAATGCTGTTGGAATGACTTATATTAATATTATCTTAATAATGAAACATAATCATCATACATAATAAGGAGGTACTTGTGCATTTTAAATTATTGCTTGCGGCTTTTAGTGTTTTCGCTGTTATGATGCTTTCAGGATGCGGTGATCAGAGCGGTAAACCTGTTGTTGAGGTGATTGAGGACACCCACCCTAACGGAAATAAAAGAACTGTCATCCACTATCAGGGCAGACGTGATAATGTTGTACGCCGATCATTTTTCGGACCCGAAGGCAATATTATGTCCGACCAGCACTTCAAAAACGGCAAACCCAACGGCGAGCGTACCGTATACTTCCCCGACGGCACTTTAAATCAGCAGACTTTCTTTCAGGACAGCTTAAGACACGGTACCGACAAATCGTGGTTTCAGGGCGGTCAGCTCAGAAGCGAAGGGCAATTTTCGGAAGGGGCGCCTGTTGGAAGAGCTGTTAGCTACTTTGAAGATGGAAAGATAGCGCTTGAGGTCTCTTACGTAGATGGAAAGAAGCATGGCGAGGAGACGGAATATTTCTCTAACGGCAACAAAAAGCGGGTGAGAAATTTCGTTAACGGCAGTATGGATGGGATGGAACAGATATTTCATGAAAACGGCAAGATCAAATCGGAACATCTGTACACTATGGGCACCCTTAACGGCGCGTTCACTTTCTACGATGCGAATACCGGCAGAAAAGTTGAAGACGGCACATACGTAAATGGTCAGTACCACGGCAAAAGAGCGATGTATGACGCAAGATCGGGCAGAAAAAAGTCGGAAGCTACTTATGAAAACGGCGTTAGAACATTTGGTGAGTTTTTCTAATGCTCATTGCTGCGATATTAATTATCATCTGCCTGAGTTTCGTAATTTACAAATTAAGAGCTGCTGCTGCCCTGCGCAGCAGCGCTCTTCAAAAGCTAAAACAGGAGCTCGAAAATACAAAGCCGATGCGTGATTTAGGTGAATCCGCCGCCGCTTTTTCTCACGATATAAAAAATCAGATGTCTGCTATTTCCGGCTACGCGACACTTCTCACAAGATCAAAAACTATTGATGACCAAAACCGCAAAATGGCTGAGGAGATTTTACAGGCCGCAATAAGGATACAAGAGTCAAGCATCAGCGCTCTTGATGCGGCAAGGGCAAAAGCTAAGGGGTTAAACAGTACTGGTACTGCCGAATCCGCCGCTTCCCCGCAGAGTTTCTGAGATTGTTTCGTTTTCGCTGAACACAACTTCTTCAATCACCCGCGCCGGTACTAATTGAGCTATGCGTTCGCCTCTGCGTACTGTAAATGGATCTTTGCCGTGGTTGATTAAAATTACTTTCACTTCGCCGCGGTAATCTGAATCTACAGTGCCGGGGGTGTTAAGTACGGTGACGCCGTGTTTTAAGGCGAGACCGCTTCGGGGACGGACTTGAATCTCAATTCCAAGCGGAATCTCAAAACAAAAGCCTGTGGGGATAAGGGCGCGTTCTCCGGGGGCGATAATTTCGTCCTCTTCAACAGCGGCGCACACATCGCAGCCGCTTGACCCTTCGGTCATGCGCTTTGGTAAGGGGAGGCCCCCGCCATGCGGGAGCCTCTTTACTATGATCTCTGCAAACTCTGCCATATTACGATTATAACATCGCTTTGCGGCTAAGTTTCACTTTACCGAATTTGTCAAAGCCTATAAGTTTTACCTTTAGCTTATCGCCTACTTTAAGGATGTCATCCACCTTCGCTACTCTTTCGTTTGCGAGTTCGGAGATGTGAATGAGGCCGTCCTTACCGGGCAGGTACTCAGCGAACGCGCCGAAGTCAACGATTGTTTTAACTGTCGCTTCGTAGATCGCGTTGAGTTCAGGCTCCGCAACAATTCCCTTAATGGTGCGTATCGCGGCGTCGCGTGATTCGCGGTTTGAGGCGGCAACCTGCACTGTACCGTCATCTTCAATAGAGATAGTTGTGCCTGTTGTCTCCTGAATCTCGCGGATAACTTTTCCGCCCGGACCGATAACTTCGCGGATCTTCTCTTTATCGATAGTTATCGTGCTGATTCTTGGAGCGTAGTCAGACATGTCTTTGCGTGAAGCGGGAATCGCTTCATTCATTATGTCAATTATCTTCAATCTTGCGTCTCTCGCTTTAGCAAGAGCGTCTTTCATAATTTCGGGAGTGATACCGGCTAATTTGATATCCATCTGTATAGCGGTAATACCGTCTTTTGTACCGGCCACCTTAAAATCCATATCGCCTACATGGTCTTCGGTGCCAAGGATATCTGTAAGAATCGCAACTCTGTCACCCTCTTTTATAAGACCCATAGCAACACCCGCTACGTGGCTTTTGAGAGGAACACCGGCCGCCATAAGTGAAAGCGATGAACAGCAAACTGTAGCCATTGATGAGCTGCCGTTTGATTCCAAAATTTCAGACACTACGCGTATTGTATAAGGAAAGCTCTTCTCGCTTGGTAAAACAGGAGCGATAGAACGCTCGGCCAAATTACCGTGACCGATCTCGCGGCGGCTTACAGACGACACGCGCTTGCATTCGTTTACCGAGTAAGGCGGGAAGTTGTAGTGAAGCATGTACGTCTTATCGCCCTTGCCCTGAAGAGTATCAATGTGCTGAACGTCAAGCTTAGTGCCGAGCGTTGCAACGCTTAGCGACTGAGTTTCACCGCGGGTAAAGAGTGCGCTTCCGTGCGCTCTTGGCAATATGTCAAGATCACAGGTGATCTTGCGTATCTCGTCAAGACCTCTTCCGCCGATACGGATAGACGTCTCGATAATTGTTTTGCGGATATCATCACTTTCAATATCGGTAAAAATAGACGCGATAGCCTTTGCGCTGTCCGGGAATCTCTCGGCAAGAGCCGCTGTGATCTCGTCACGCAGTTTTCTAACAGCCGCGTAGCGTTCAGGCTTTACGCCGATAAAACTTGCGTCGTGCAGTTTACCGGCGGCGAGTTCCTTAACTGCCGCGGCGAGTTCTTCGTTGACTTGGGGAACTGTATATTCGACAGCTTGTTTGCCGTTTGTGCTCATGAGCTGCTTTTGGATAGCAACTAAATTTTTGATCTCCGTATGCGCCAAAAGAATCGCTTCTACAAACAGATCCTCAGGAAGCTCGTTTGCTCCCCCCTCAACCATCATGATTGAGTCTTCGGTGCCGGCAACTATGAGATCAAGATCGCTCGCTTCGGTCTCGGCAATCGTCGGGAAAACTTTGAGCTTGCCGTCTGCCATGCCTACGCGCACCGCGGCGACAGGATTTTTAAACGGCATATCTGAAAGACAGAGCGCGGTTGAAGCGGCTGTAACAGCCAAAACATCGGCGTCGTATTTGTCATCGGCTGAGATCACGGTACAGATGATTTGAACCTCTCTTCTGTAACCATCGGGGAAGAGCGGCCGTATCGGGCGGTCAACCACGCGGGCCGATAAAATTTCCTTTTCGCTCGGACGGCCTTCACGCTTGATGTATCCGCCGGGAATTTTTCCAGCGGCGTAAGACTTCTCAATGTATTCTACAGAGAGCGGAAAAAAATCCGACTCCGCCGATTCATTTCCGCTGCAGGCGGTAACAAGAACCATTGAATCTCCAAGACGCACAATCGCCGACCCGTTAGCCTGCTTTGCCATCCTGCCGGTTTCGATAGAAACCTTTAAACCGTTTACTTCGGTTTCAACTGTTGCAAATGCCATTTTTTAGTTATCCTGTCTCTAAGCCGCAATTTACTTGCGAATGTTAAGTTTCTTAATAAGCGTTCTGTAGCGTTCGATATCTGTGCGGCTGAGATAGTCAAGCAGCGAACGGCGCTGTCCGACGAGCTTCAGAAGACCATGACGCGTATGATTGTCTTTTGGGTTCTTCTTGGCATGCTCAGTAAGATAGTTGATACGGTCTGTGAGAAGCGCTACCTGCACATCGGTGTTACCGCTGTCGTTCTCATTTGCGCCGTAAGTTTTTGTGAGTTCCGCTTTACGTTCCTTTGTCAAGGCCATCTTTTTACATCTCCTGTGAAAAATATGTTTTAATAATGTTTGTATCAATTTTTATCTGATCTGCAAGCGCTTTCTCATTTGGAAACGCAATATCAGACCTTATGAACCGGTGCAGCCATAAGTTAGCCGCTTCTCCCACAGCCGGTTCTCTGTTACAGTATCCAAGCGCGTGAAACTCGAAATGAACCTCGCGCCCTGTAAAAGTCGGGCAGTCTCCAAAGTAAAGCGCGCCCCTGGTTTTTTTACCGTCTGTCTCAATCTCCGCCGCGTAAACGCCAACCGGAGGGATTACCTTTTGTAACCCGGGCTTTTTAAAATTGAAAGTCGGATATCCTATCTGAGTACCGATTTTCAAGCCTTTTTCGCGCTCAACCGTTATTAGATATGGATGTCCGAGCATCGCGACAGCATCCTGTACGCGCCCCTCATGTATCAATTTTCTGACCTGCGTGGATGAAATTACCGTCTTATCGAAAGTTTCCAAAACCGCAGTAAACATATTAATATGGTATTTGGCAGCCTCAGAGTGTAGATTTTTCTTTCCAAACGCCCTGTTTTTA
>WRCH01000073.1 GCA_009784115.1 Chitinispirillia bacterium | reverse complement strand
AGCATACTTGAGATACTAAGAGTCAATTACGAAGATTTGCAAAGAATGAGAAAAACGCCCCAGCAGCTTGCGTTTTATTAGAGACGCAAGGGATATGGAAAAATTTTAACCGGACACTACTGAGATGAAATTACAGTGGAAAAACCTTGTTGCTCAGGAACGCGTAAAAAGCGTTCTTGAGAGCGCCTGTCAAAATAAAACTTTGGGTCACGCGTATCTTTTCTGCGGGGAGCGGGGAGTCGGCAAATTTGCGGCGGCGCTTGATATAGCAAAAATGCTTCTCTGTCAAAACACAGAAGTGAAACCGTGCGGTGAATGCTCTGCATGTAAAAAGGTTGAAAGTTATTCGCATCCCGATTTTCACGTAGTAATGCCGATGCTTCTTCAGGCAGAACATAAAAAAGAGAGCGCTTTAAGTGAATTAGGATGGCAGTTTGTTGCCGAATGCGCAAAGCAGCGAATTGATGACCCATACAGATTGCCCGAATACAGCGACATCCCCAATATTCCTGTTGACTGGATGAGAGAGGCAACTTCTGCGATACAGCGCGGAGCGGCCGCGGGCGGATACAATGTAACGATTATGGACGGCGTTGAGTCGATGAAAAAAGAGACCGCTAACGCGATACTTAAAACTCTTGAGGAACCGCCGCCGGGAACAGTTATCATCGCGTTAACAGACAGAATTAATTCCGTTTTACCTACGATAGTTTCAAGATGTCAGACTTTACGCTTTTCTTATCTGCCGCCGGAAGTTATCGGCGCGCAGTTATGCAGCCGGTTTGGTGTGGACAGTAATGATCCGAGGATAGATACTGCGGCTCACGGAGGATCGCTTGGGGCTGCTATAGCTGAGTTTGAGGCGGATGACGCACAGTGGTATGAGACTGCGGCAAGTATTTGGAAAAACTGCTGCGCGGGGGATTTTGGAGCTGTGAGCGAACGGGTTGACGCTCTTGGAGGCGGCTCAGAAGCGTATAGTGCGTGTCAAAAAATATTCAATTCTTTACTAAGATTGCTGCGCGCTGCTTTTTTAGAGAAATTCGGCGCTCCGTTAAACTATTTTAAATCTAATATAAATTTGAACCGCCAAATCGAACTCCCTGATACTGTCACTCCTGTTGACGCGGAAAAGTTCATCCGGTTGTGTCAAGAAGGGATCAGCGCTCTTGAGTCAAGGGGAAACAGTTCGTTAGTATTGGTAAATTTTTTATGTTCTCTTACGGAGATGTTAGATGTCAAAAAACAGCAAACTTGTTGAAGTAGCTTTTAAAGGCGAGCGTAAAGCGATATTTAAGGATCGGAACGATGTTGAGATTCATGAGGGCGAATATGTCGTCGTTGAGGCGGAGCGCGGATATGATCTTGGTAAAGCCTCATGCGTAGGCTCTCTTGTTAAACTCAAAAGAGGCAAGGGAGAGACGCGCAATATTATTCGCAAAGCTCAGGATACCGATCTTGAAAACCTCAAAAAAAATCAGGAAAAGGAGAAGGCCGCGTTTAAGGTATGCCGTGAAAAAATCAAACATTTTAAACTTGATATGAAACTTGTAGATGTTGAGATGCAGTTTGACGGCAGTAAAATAACCTTTTTCTTTACCGCGGCGCAGAGAGTTGATTTTAGAGAATTAGTAAAAGATTTGGCGGCAGTCTACCGCACCCGTATCGAACTGCGGCAGATCGGCGTGAGAGATGAAGCAAAGCGCATAGGCGGCTGCGGCGTTTGCGGCCGTAAACAGTGCTGTGACGCTTTTTTAAGTGAATTTGAGCAGATCACAACTCAAATGGCTAAAGATCAGCAGCTTGCGCTTAACCCAACAAAAATTTCCGGTAACTGCGGCAGGCTTCTCTGCTGCTTGCGTTATGAGAATGAGATGTACCTCCAAATTTTTTCTGATTTCCCCCCTATAGGGTCACGTGTAAATCACGGCGTCAAACAGGGGACGCTCTCTTATGTAAATATATTCCAGCTTAAGGGACTTGTCCACTTCTCCGATAACTCTCAGGAGTGGCTGACGCCCGAAGAGCTTAAAAAAGGAACTTTAGAATATGCCACATGATACTGCTATTGACCGTAAACAAATTCTCGTTACAAGCGCATTGCCATACGCAAACGGCGATATACATCTTGGACATCTTTTAGAAGCGGTGCAGACAGATATTTTTGTCCGCTTCAATAAACTAAGAGGGCACGATGTTCTTTATGTATGCGCCGATGATACGCACGGCACTCCGGTTGAACTCAGCGCTTTGCGTTTGGGTATAACACCGGAAGAACTCGTTGAGAAAGCGCGTGAGAATCATATCCGTGATTATTCGGGTTATAATATCTGTTTTGATATCTTCTATACAACTAACTCTGAAGAGAACCGCTATTACGCCGAGTTGATTTATGAGAATCTGCGTAAAAATGATCTTGTCATTGAGAAAGAGATAAATCAATATTACTGTGAACATGACAAACGATTTTTGCCGGACCGCTTTATTGTAGGGACGTGTCCGCGCTGTAAAGCGGAAAAACAGTACGGCGATGTTTGTGAGACGTGCGGCACTACTTATGAACCTACCGAGCTTGTTGATCCCAAATGCGGTATCTGTTCATGCACTCCGGTTATGCGCGCGTCAACTCATATATACGTAGAGCTTGCTAAGCGCGAAGAGTTTTTGAGAGAGTTTATAGAGCGTCCCGGAACACTTCAATCCGACATGAAAAATTTTGTGAAAACGTGGATTGACGAAGGGTTAAGAGAGTGGTGCATATCAAGAGACGGGCCCTATTTTGGTTTTAAGATTCCGGGTACCGAGAATAAATATTTTTATGTGTGGATGGATGCGCCTATAGGCTATCTCTCGTCTACCGATCGCTGGTGTAAGGATAACGGCGCGAATGTTTTGGATTACTGGAAAAAAGGAACGTCAACAGAGATAGTGCATTTTATTGGAAAAGATATCGTTTACTTTCACGCGCTCTTTTGGCCCGTAATGCTTGACACTGCAAACTTTGCCGTACCGTCAAGCATAAAGATACACGGTTTTCTAAATATCCAAGGCGAGAAGATGTCAAAGTCCCGCGGGACATTTATTTTAGCTAAAGAGTATCTCGAAAAAGTAAATCATCCTCAAGCAGCGGAGTTCTTGCGTTTTTATTACGGTTCAAAACTCTCTCTGACAACTGCTGATCTTGATCTTAACAAAGATGAGCTGATAAATCGTGTGAACACTACGCTTGCCAATAACATCGGCAACTTATATCACCGCGCTATGGTTTTCAGCGAGCGGTATTTCGAGGGTATGATTCCTGCAATTTCGTGGGATAAAAAGATCGCGGCTTTGGTTGAAGCGGCTGCTCCCGAGATAGCGCAGTGGTATGAGAATTGTGAATTTAAACTTGTTGTAGAAAAAGTGCAGAGCCTTGGAAGCGTCGGCAATAAATACTTTCAGGACACTAAGCCGTGGGAACTTATTAAAAGCGGCGATAAAGAGGCGGCAGGCGCGGTTGTAGTTACGTGTATCAATCTAATAAAAGCGCTTGCGGTATTCCTCAAGCCGATTGTTCCGCAGATCAGCGGCCGTGTTGAAAAACAGTTTTCTACTGATTTTAAATGGGATGATTACCGTTTCAGCCTTTCGGGATGCAAGATAAACGAAGTGGAAAAGCTTGTGATACCGCTTGAAAGCGCTCATCTAGATGCGCTTTTTACGACGACAGATACAGAAGCGTCGTCATCATGAGTTTTGCTGCGGTAAGAGAAAAAATATTATTGAGAGATGTTGACGCCGGTTTAGTTGAAAGACTTGCCGCGGAGCTTAATGTCTCTCAAACCGTAGCATCAATACTTGTTGGCCGCAAACTCACCACCTACGATGAGTGTAAGAAATTTTTCCGTCCTAATGTTGATGACTTCCGCGACCCTTTCTTATTTTGTGACATGGAAAAAGCGGTCTTGCGTATAAAGCAGGCGATTGCCGCCGGTGAGAAAATTATTATTTATGGTGATTACGATGTAGACGGTGTAACTTCAACAGTTCTGCTTATAACCGCGTTTAGGCGCTTAGGCGCTGTTTGTGATTATTATCTTCCCAATAGATTGACAGAAGGATACGGAGTATCCGACAGCGGGATAAATCATGCTGCCCAATGTAAAGCATCGCTTATTATCACCGTTGACTGCGGCATTACGTCATGTCCTCAGGTTGACCTTGCGTCATCACTTGGGATTGACGTTATAATCACCGATCATCACGAACCCAAAGACGAACTTCCTAAAGCGATTGCGATTATTAATCCAAAACTGCCGGATTGCGGCTATCCCGACAAATCGCTTGCGGGTGTTGGAGCTGCGCTGAAACTTTGTCAGGCGCTTGCTGAAGTCAGCGGACACGGTAATGATTTGTGGTATGATCTCTTAGAACTCGCCGCCCTTGGTACTGCCGCAGACATCGTTCCGTTAACAGGTGAGAATAGAGTTATTACCGCGCTTGGATTTGCTCAAATGCAGGAGTCAAAAAATTTAGGTATAAAAGCGCTCATAGAAGCGCAGAGCCTTACAAACAAAAAACTCTCTACAAGCGAAGTCGTTTTTCAAATCGCGCCCTGTATAAACGCGGTAGGCCGTTTGGGTGATCCTCAACGAGGTGTTGAGCTTTTACTTACTGATGATCCGGCCCTCGCTGCTCTTTACGCGAGAGAACTGCGTGAAGCAAATCTTGAGCGCCGCGCTCTTGATACAAGCGCGGCTGAGGAAGCAGTGCAATGGATAGAGATGAATTGCAGTCTCAAGAAAGATCTCTCTATAGTCGCAGCGAGCCCCGATTGGCATGTGGGAGTAATAGGAATTGTAGCGTCAAGAATGGTGGAAAAGTTTCACCGTCCATCCATAATGATTTCTATCGGCGAAGACGGCATGGCGAGAGGATCGGGCAGAAGCGGCGGGGGCTTGCATCTTTTAGACGCGCTCGATCAATGCTCTGATTTACTTGAATCCTACGGAGGCCACGCGTCAGCCGCGGGTCTTTCAATCCGCAGTGAAAAAATTGACGAATTCAGAGAGAAATTTAACTCCGTTGTAAAGACACGCCTAAGCGCGGACGACCTTGTTCCAAGAGTAACCGCAGACGCCGAAGTACCGGTAACCGTTATCACAAGTAAACTGCTGCGTATAATAAAACAGATGGAACCGTTTGGCCCGGGCAATATGCGTCCCATTCTTTTGTGCCGTGATTTCAAACATAAATACGCTCCAAAAACCGTGGGCCAAAATCAAAGCCACCTTAAACTGTCGCTGACTTCACAAGGGGTAACTTTGGACGCTATTGCTTTTAACTTCGGTGATCGTTTGACAGAGGTGAAATCGTCTACTAATATTGCTGAGGTAGCGTTTGCTCTTGAAGAAAATGAGTGGAACGGTAAAGTTACTCTTCAGATGAATGTTAAGGGGATATCTGTATAAAAAGACATGGCCGGCGGCAAAAAATAAGGGGCCGCATCTTTTGATACAGCCCCTTTGTCATACAGATATCTTTAAGTCAAATTGACAATTTGCAGTTAAAACTTGATTGAAAAGTCAACGCCGCCCCAAAGTCCTACAGAGTCGTCTCCGTCTTGGTTAGTCGCATCCAACCTAAGGCCAATCGTTGTTCCAACAGAGAGATTTCCTACGCTGAATACTGCGCCGAACATAGGTGTTAGTGCCTCTTTCATCTCTAAGTCAGCACGGTTTTCTTGATTTAGATTATCGTATTCAAAGTCGAGGCCTGCCCAAAGTGACACATTATCATTTAAAGCGAAATCAATCTCTAAGCCTAAACCCAAGTGCATCATTACACCGCGGTCATCAGGTTTTGACCCGTCAGTAACAGCGCCAAATTCCATACCCAAACCCATCCCAGCGCCAAAAGAGACCGCTTCGGTAAATTCTGTTGAGAATGTTACGCCGGGAACAAGACCCCAAGAACCTGCCGCACCTCTTGGATCATCGGCACTGCGAAAACCGAGATTCATGTAAACGCCAAGCATTTCGGGAATTACCTGATAGCGTCCGCCGATCCCATACGACTGACCCTCTCCTAAACCTAAAAGGTCAACATTGTTTGTAGAAAATATCTCCCAATTTTCTGTAATACCGTAACGAATCTTAATATTATGACCGCAGTTAATATTAGCCTCTACACTCCCTTCCTCAATAACCGGAAAATAATCCCAAGCGGCAAAACTTGAAGAGACAGCCAAAAGCAGCGCAGCCGCAGCTGCTGAAAAACGTTTCATAAGAACCCTTTCTTAAAATGTGTGATAGAACCTTAAACTTCAAATATTGTGAATCTTAGAAACCGTAAGAAACGTTTGCCCGGATAGTCATAGGCGTTTCGTTTTCGGATTCAAATTGAAGCGTTGTCATATTAATAGTCGTCGTTTTGTAACCGGCGATTCCAAGATCTAAAGACGCATCAATGGTGATTTTACCGATTGGAACCGCTGCGCCCATAATAAGGTGAAATGTTGTTTTACCGCCATTTTCAAATAAGTTATCCCACTCAATGCCGAAGAACGGGGTAAGCAGGCCGAGGTTTATGTTCATCTCTGAGCCAAGTCCCATATCCACGTCCGCTCCGTCTGTAACTAAATTTTCCAAACGAATTTCACTGGCGATTTTCAACAGCGGGGTAAAAGTTCTGAGATATTGCATACCGATGGTCATATCAAAGTCAGGATCCGCTTCAGGATTTTTCTTTTCGTCGCGGGTGTCAATCGGCAGTACAAAGTCACCGAAGAAACCGATGCCAACCAACGGTACCCAGTAACGTACTCCAAGTATAGGGCAAGCCAATCCGCCGACATTTTTCGCGCTTACGTCATTAACCTTGGCAGACATCGGCATCGGCAGAATCAATGAGGCTTCAAGCCCGGGAAGGATGGTGTACGCCGCGCCGAGCATAAGGCCGAAGTTAGATGATTTTTCTCTAGGCACGTGATGCTCCATGCCAACCTTAGCCACACCTTCTCCAGCGTCTTCAGGCGGAAAATAATCCCAAGAAGCAAAACTTGAAGAAGCTGCCAAAAGCAGCGCAGCCGCAGCTGCTGAAAAACGTTTCATAAAGAAACCCTTTCTTAAAATGTGAGAGATGTAAAGTATCTAAGGAAATTACACATTATGTGATGAACCTTACAGCAACTGTTCTTCATGATTTGGTTGTTAAAAAATACTCGTACAATAAAAATAAGTCATCTATATAAAAAGATCAATAGTAAATTAAAAACAGCGGCTCAAAGAGGTAAATATTATTTTATTTATATACTAAACCACGGCATAAATTTACACTGTGCCGCTAAGCAGCAGAGCCGGCCCTGCGTGCAGCTGCGTGCGGTGCAGTGTCAATTTATGCCGTTCACCAGTATAGCTCAGCGGAATTTTAAAACAAGGAGTAATACGCGGATGCGCCAAAAAACAAAAAAACAGGTTAACGTTACTGATTTCGTTGATAACCCAATAGAAGTAATAAAAGGCGGAGTTACGGCTGCCGGCGGATTTCATGCCGCGGGTATTAGAGCCGGTATAAAAGCGTCTAAAAACGCCGACCTCGCTCTCATATACAGCGAAAATCCATGCAGCGCGGCAGGAACGTTTACAACAAACGCAATCCGCGCGTCAAGTGTTGACTGGTGCAGCTCGATACTGCCAAGCGCCGGGATTCACGCAATCATCTGCAATTCCGGCAACGCTAACGCGTGTACGGGTGATCAGGGCGTTAAAGATAACGCGGCTATGGCGCTTCTCGCCGCGTCCGCCTTGGGCGCTGCGCATAAGAGTGTACTTACAGCCTCCACCGGAGTCATAGGAAAAGTTTTGCCTATGACCCGCATCGCCGTAGCTGTTCCGCAATTAGTATCGTCACTCTCACCCGACGGCGGATTGAGTTTTGCAAAAGCTATAATGACTACCGACCTTGTCAAAAAAGAGTCAGCTGTATGCGTATCTACAGATAGGGGGCACTTTACAATCGGAGGCGCGGTAAAGGGTTCCGGTATGATTCATCCCAACATGGCGACGATGCTCTGTTTTATAACTTCAGACGCCCTAATCGATAATAAATTATTGAATGATATCGTTAAAAGAGTGGTGAACCGCACGTTCAATAATCTAACGGTTGACGGAGATACATCAACAAACGACATGGTGCTTGTGCTTGCAAACGGCGTCAGCGGAACGCCTGTAAAAACTAAAGCTGCGCAGAAAGTTTTTGAGGATGGATTATTTACAGTTTGTAATGACCTTTGCAAACAGATAGCGGCAGACGGCGAGGGTGCGACAAAGCGGGTGGAGATCAACGTAAAAGGCGCCAAAACAGAAGAGGACGCGCGCAAAGCCGCCAAGGCAGTAGCGAACTCAAATCTGACAAAGTGCGCTCTTTTTGGCAACGATCCCAACTGGGGGCGTATAGCTTGCGCGGTAGGTTACAGCGGCGCTAAATTTTCTAAGCAAAAGATGTCGATTCATCTTTGCGGTATAGAAGTTTTTAAAAACTTGCAGCCAATAGCTTTTGATCAGAAACAGGCGCACGCCTTAATGAAAAAGAGAGTTGTAGCGATAGATATAAATTTAGGATTGGGAGATAAGGAAGCGATAGCGCATACGTGCGATTTCAGTTATGATTATGTTAAGATTAACGCCGAATACAGAACTTAATACATGGTTAACGTAAGCGGCAGTGATTTTAAAATCTGTGCCGTATTTGTATAATTATTACTTCGGCAGTTAAAGGCCGCAGCTCCCGGTACAGCGGCCTCACGATGGTTCGTGCAGTCGATGTGCCGGGAGTTACGGCCTTTAACTGCCACCTTAATACTTAGGCCAACGCATATGTTCCCTTAAGCTGATAACTCTCTTCGCGGAAATAATAACATGATCCATAAGCGGAACGTCTAAAAGTCTTCCCGCTGCAAAGATTCGCTCTGTAATTTCCCAGTCCTCTTCCGAAGGCTCTGTATTGCCTGAAGGGTGATTGTGAGCGAGAATGATATACGAGGCGGCGCATTTTAAAGCGCGGCCTATAATGTCCCGCGGATAAACATTACAGTGAGTTACTGTTCCTTCAGATATGACCTCTGCGCTTATCACATGATAAGCGTTATCCAAAAAAATAACCGCGATATATTCTATTCGGCGGTAACCAAAAGTAAACCGCAAATACTCTTCTATATCTTTACGGTGGGTAATGAGAGGTTTTTTTACACAATTCTCATTTAAACAATATGTCATAGTATCTCTCATCAGCGAAAACAGACTTGCGCTGCGCTTACTGATTCCGTCAAAAGTGCATAGTTCTTCAATAGGCGCGTTGATAACTGCGCCTATCGTACCATAGCGGGCAAGGAGGCTTTTGGCAAGCGGCTTGGTGTCTCTTCTTGGAATTACATACGTAAGGAGGAGTTCGATGATTTCGTAATCGTGGAATGAGTCAATACCGCCTCTGACATATTTGTCGGCAAGACGGCCCCGGTGTCCGATATGATCGGGCAGTTGAGGCGTTTGAGAATCGTGAATTTCTGCGACTCCCGTGTTCATTTTTGACGTCTCTCTGCTAAAAACGCATGGCTTAATCAGCGCTGCAACACTCTTTTATAAAGAGTATGATTTCGGTTTTAGATATTACGGACTGCTTTAAATGTGAAATACGAAATTTGGAATAATTGAGAAGAAAAATACAGCTAAAAATTGAATTTAATGCAATTAACAGATTTCAATTATGAATATACAACATGGGGTAATAACAATCAATAAATAAATACAAGCTTTCGCGAGAAGCGTTCGCTGTTGATTGATTATACCCGTACATACCTATTATTTTATACGTGTGCAGGGCGCTGCGCAGAAAATGTGGAGTTTGATATGAAAATTAAGGCATGTATGAAAATTATCGCGGCTTTAACAGTGACAATTGTTATGGTGATTATCTCTCTGTCATGCGAAAAAAAATCATCGCCCGAAACTCGTGATAAATTTTACAATCAAGATAACGACTCGCTTATCAATCTTGACGAACGCATAATAGGATATTACGAGGATGAACCGCTGCCAAAACCGGAAGGGGAAGTTAACGCCCTGCATATTGATCAGCATGACAGAGTTTACATAGGGTCAGGTAAAGCGCTGTTTATTGTTGATACTTTGGGAAGACATCTCAACGCTGTTGCGATGGATGATACAGTAAGGGGTATTACTACCCACGAAAACGGCGATATCTACATCGCTTCACAAAAGCGAATAAGCGTACTTGATTCTGCCGGAGTAAAAAAGCACTCATGGGATATGGAAAATGAGCGTACATTTTTTACATCGGCTGCCGTAAGCGGCAAATACATTTTTATAGCCGACGCAGGGGAGAGAATCATACTGATTTCCGACACTGCAGGCAAGCCCCTTGGCCGCATCGGTGACAAAGATAGCGCAAGAGGGATATCGGGTTTTGTGATTCCAAGCGCAAATTTTGGCCTCGCCATAGGTCAGGACGGGTCTTTGTGGGCTGCAAATACCGGGCGTCACAAACTGCAAAACTTTCGTGTCAATGGAGATTTAATCACAGAATGGGGCGAAGCCGGAGCCCAGACAGCGGCGTTTTGCGGATGCTGTAATCCGGTTAGTTTTACGATTCTTGGCGACGGCAGCTTTGTCACAGGAGAAAAAGGTTTCAGCCGTGTTAAGATCTATAATCAGGCCGGTATATTTGTAACTGTTGTCGCGCCGCCCTCTATATTTTTAGGGCCTAAGGCAATAACTGCCTTAGCGGCGGATTCTCAGGGAACCATTTACATAGCAGATTCATATGAAAAAACAATCAGACGATTCAAAAGAAAACAGAGCTGAAAGCAACAGTAAAAATCACGCTCCTGTTAACAGAAGAGATTTTCTGAAAACAGCGGGCAGGTTTTTGGCGCTTTCTGTTCTAGGAGCTACTTTTTTAAAGTTTATTAAATTAAAAAGTCCTGTCACTGTGTGGCAGATCGACCCCAAAAAGTGCATTCACTGCGGACTGTGCGCTACGGAGTGCGTGCTTAATCAATCGGCAGTGCGGTGTGTGCATGATAAAGACGTTTGCGGATTTTGCAAGTTATGCGGCGGGTATCACCGCCCTAACGCAAGCCGGCTTGATACCGCTGCCGAAAGTCAACTGTGTCCTACAGGGGCTATACAGCGCACATTTATAGAAGATCCCTATTATGAATATAGTATAAATGAGGATTTGTGCAACGGCTGCGCCAAATGCGTTAAGGGGTGCGCCTCATTTGGCAACGGTTCTCTTTATTTACAGGTGCGTCATCATATCTGTGCGGGATGCAATGAGTGCAGGCTCGCAATGAAATGTCCCGCTCAGGCTATAACTCTTGTTACAACAGATAACGCTTACTGGAAAGAAGAAGGATGAAAAACGGTTTTCAATCAATCATATTATCTCTCCGCAAGTACGCTGTTTTTCTCATTCTGCTAAGTATAACGGCAGCGGCTACCGACGCGGAAGCAAGCCGTTTTCCACGTCCTGAATTTGAGAGCGGATATGAGACGCCTGTAACTGATTTTGGCCGTGCGAGAGCAGTTGCTTTGTATTATATGGACGCCGCCGTTCTTTTTATCGCGCTCTGCGCAGCATCTTTTTTAATCTTCAAGAAGCGATCACGAAAAGGCATAGCTGCGCTTGCTGTTTTTTGCGTTGCGTATTTTGGATTTTACGCTAAGGGATGTACTTGCTCTATCGGAGCGATTCAAAATGTCACGGCAAGCATATTTACCGGTTACGCGATACCTCTCACAGCTGCGCTTTTCTTTCTGCTGCCGCTCCTGTTTTCGCTTTTTTTCGGCAGAGCTTTCTGTTCATCGGTGTGTCCTCTTGGAGCTGTTCAGGAGTTTGTCATCCTAAAACCAAAACGTATCCCTCAGCCTGTTGCCGCTGTGCTTGGATTTATACCTCATTTATATCTTGGGATGGCAATTTTATTTGCCGCGACAGGTGCAGGATTTATTATATGCCGCTATGATCCTTTTGTTGGGATTTTTCGTTTTGGCGCCCCTTTGGGGATGATAATTTTCGGCGGAGCATTGCTCGCTGTCAGCACAATTATAGCGCGTCCTTATTGTAGATTTTTGTGCCCTTACGGAGTGCTTCTTGGTTTGACGTCGCGTCTTTCAAAATGGAATGTAAGCATTAGTCCAACTACGTGTATAAATTGCAGACTGTGCGAAAATGCCTGTCCTGTTGACGCAATTAACGCGCCGTCAACCGAACCTGTAAAAGAGCCGCGCAGCCGCTCTATGAAGCGTCTTAAAACGTATCTGTTGATTTTTCCGCTGTGGATTATCGCTGGAGCTATGGTTGGATGGATTTTATCAGACTCTGTCTCTATGCGTCATCCTCAGGTAAAACTTTTACGTATCGTTGAGCTGGATGAAAATACAGGACGGCGCGGGCTTGAAAGCGAAGGGCTGCGGGTCAATTCAGAAGTCATCGCACAGCTTAGAGAGCAGTCTGTGAATGTAAAGAAAAATGTCGCGGTTGGGATGATTATTCTCGGTGTGTATATGGGATTAGCAACAGGCATTTATCTCATCAGACAATCAACCCATAAAAAACAAACGGAGTACAGCGCCGATTATGCCAAATGTATTGGCTGCGGCCGTTGTTATAGGTATTGTCCGCAGGGGAAAACGATAGAGTTAAAAGAAGCAAAACATACAGCAAAAGTAAAGTGATGAAAGTTTATGAAACTTGACAAAGAAAACTTGAAGCAGATTGTTAAAGGGGTCCAGTGGTCATCCGGTATTGCCGCATTGATAATTGGCATTTTACTTATGGCAACGCTCATCCAAACCCAAATACACGATCCTGTAAACAACCAAACACTATCTGCTTTAATGCAGCGCATTGAGAGCGAGCCCTCTAATCAACAATTAAGAGATGAGATCAGAACGCTTGATCTTCTCTCCCGTAAAGCCTACTTCACTTCTATAGAACAGTTGAGGACAGGAAGCGTTCTGTTTTTTACAGCGCTGGCTATTTTTCTAATAATGTGGAGAACCCACGCGGCTCTTTCTCCTGTCAAAATCATTATCGCTGATAAAAAACTTTCATGGCGGCAGTCACAAACCCGCTCTGCAAAAACGGTAGCGTTTGCGGGAGTGTTTTTTATTGCAGCGGTGATTTTTAGCAGTGTGTTTTTACAACATATTTTTACCGCGTCAAACACTTTCAGATGGACGTCTAAGTCTAATGACAGATCAGCAGCACAATGGGCGAATTTCAGAGGTCCGGGCGGAATAGGAATTTCGTCAAGTGAAACTGCACCGGTAAATTTTAACGTAGAGACAATGGAAGGGGTACGGTGGAAAACAAAGGTTCCTCTTGAGGGATTCAATTCGCCTGTGATTTATGATGGCCGTATTTTTTTGACCGGCGCTACAAAAGACGCGCGGCAGGTTTTTTGTTTTGATGTTAATGACGGGAAATTATTATGGACATATGACGTCAAAGTAAAGGGAAGCGAAAACCGGCCTCTTCCAAAGGTTGACCGCGAGACCGGTTTTGCCGCTCCCACAGTCGCGGCCGACGGTAAACGTGTGTACGCAATTTTTGCCACAGGCGAACTTGTCAGCCTCACAGTAAAGGGGAAACATGTCTGGTCGCGGCTTTTGGATATACCGGATAATCACTACGGACACTCATCGTCACTCATCGAAAGCAACGGACTTCTTTTTGTACAGTTGGATGAGTATGACAAGGGTAAACTTCTTGCGCTCAACAGCAGAACAGGCAAAACCGTCTGGGAAGCTCCGCGCACGATT